>NZ_JBHYWP010000068.1:19029-30690 GCF_042751845.1 Streptomyces sp. NPDC059398
CGGTGGTGGGGGATTTTGGGGCGTTTCGGTAATTTTACATGGTATTTCACCATGGTCAAAATGGCTGTATAAAAGGGCTTTTGCCCGGGGTACGCGTGCCGGGGAACCGGTTCCGCCGGGCACAGGACGAACAAATGCGCAGATCAGTACCAGATGTACCAGGCGTACGACTTCAGGCTCTTCTCCGGCCTGATCTTGTTCTTGAGGGAGTGAATGAGCTTCATGACAGCACCTCCGATTGACGGCGAACTGACTGGTCCGGATTTGCCAACCCGGCGGCAAAAGTGAATCCCAGCAGGCAAGTTACGTCAACGTGAGGCAGATCACTCACCGGTACCGCCACTTTATATGTTTCGTCCCCCGCGGACCGAGAACAACGGCCAACGGAACAAACATGACCTGTCCGGGGCGCGTTGACACCCGGATTCAGGGCGCGCCAATACCCAGAACCCGGGACCGTCAATCCTGCGGCCGGGCGGGCCGAAAGGTGGAACCGGGGGGCTTCTCCGCACTCATACCGTGCGCCCCATTGCTCCACCCCCTGCTCGTCATTACCGTGCGCATGCATCTGTCATCGCACGGACCGTCAGCAGCAGTGACGCACCAAGTGACGCGCAATACGAGGAGTGCCGATGCACGAGCTGTCCAGACGTACGCTGCTGAGCACCGCGGGAGCGATCGGCGCCGGCGCCGCGATCGGCGCGCGGACCCCGGCCGCGGCGGCCGTCCCCGCACCCGCCGCCCGGCCCCGGAGCCTCTCCGCCGCCGCCCCCGAGCCACTCGACACCGGTCCGGCCCGCGCGGCCCTGAAGCGTCTGCTGCCGCTCCACGCCGACCAGTTCACACTGACCCCGCTGACCGGCGGGGAACGCTTCCGGGTCACCGGCTCCGCGGGCCGTATCCAGGTCGCCGCCACCAGCCCGGCCGTGGCACTGACCGGCGTCCACTGGTACCTCAAGTACGTCTGCCGGGCGCACATCTCGTGGAACACCTCGCAGCTGGACCTGCCCGGGCGACTGCCCGCCCCCGGCAGAGGCGTCCAGCAGTCGGCGACCGTCCCGCACCGCTTCGCCCTCAACGACACCCACGACGGGTACACCGCGCCGTACGCGGACTGGGCGCACTGGGAGCGGACGCTCGACGTGCTCGCCCTGCACGGCTGCAACGAGGTCCTCATCACGCCCGGCCAGGAAGCGGTCTACCACCGGCTCCTCCAGGACTTCGGATACTCCGACACCGAGGCCCGCACCTGGCTGCCCGCCCCCTCCCACCAGCCGTGGTGGCTGCTGCAGAACATGAGCGGCTACGGCGGCCCGCTCTCCCCCGCCCTGATCGACCGGCGCGCCGCCCTGGGCCGGAAGATCGCCGACCGGCTGCGCGAGCTGGGCATGCACCCGGTCTTCCCCGGCTACTTCGGGACCGTCCCCGACGGGTTCCCCGAGCGCAACCCCGGGGCCGCCGTCGTCCCGCAGGGCACCTGGAACGGGCTGCGGCGCCCCGACTGGCTCGACCCGCGGAGCGAGGTGTTCGACCGGGTCGCCGCTGCCTTCTACCGGCACCAGTCCGAACTCTTCGGCGACGCGGCGCACTTCAAGATGGACCTGCTCCACGAGGGCGGCACCCCGGGTGACGTCCCGGTCGCCGACGCCGCCCGCGCCGTCGAGACCGCGCTGCGCACCGCACACCCCGACGCCACCTGGGTCATCCTCGGCTGGGGCGTCAACCCGCGCGCCACGCTGCTCGACGCCGTGGACAGCGACCGGATCCTGATCGTCGACGGCCTCTCCGACATCGACACCGTCACCGACCGTGAGAAGGACTGGGGCGGCGCGCCGTACGCCTTCGGCTCCATCCCGGACTTCGGCGGCCGTACGACGATCGGCGCCGACACCGACCGCTGGACGGAGAAGTTCACGGCCTGGCGCGACAAGCCGGACAGTGCCCTGGCCGGCACCGCGTACATGCCGGAGGCCGCCGAGCGCGACCCGGCCGCCTTCGAGCTCTTCAGCGAACTGGCCTGGCGCACCGAGAAGATCGACAGGGCCGCGTGGTTCGACCGGTACGCCGGGGTACGTTACGGCGGTGACGACCGCGCCGCGCGGCAGGCGTTCGCCGCGCTCGCCACCACCGCCTACCAGCTGACCACCACCGATGGCCGCCCGGTCGACTCGCTCTTCGCCCGCCGGCCCAGCCTCACCGCCTCCGTCAAGTCCGCCTTCGACCCAGCCGGTTTCGACACCGCGTTCGCCGCGCTCCTCAGGGTCGGGGCACCGCTGCGCGGCTCGGACGCGTACCGCTACGACCTCACCGATCTCGCCCGGCAGGCGCTCGCCGACCGGGGCCGGATCCTGCTGCCGCAGCTGCGCTCCGCCTACACGGGCAAGGACACCGCCGCCTTCCGTGAGCTGTCGGCGCTCTGGCTGAAGCTGATGCGGCTCGCGGACACGCTGGCCGGCTGCCACCGGGCGTTCCTGCTCGGGCCCTGGCTGGAGGAGGCCAAGCGGTTCGCCACCAGCCCCACCGAGGTGGTGCAGCTGGAGTGGACGGCCCGCACCCTCATCACGACCTGGGCCGACCGCGCCGCCGGCCATCTCAGCAACTACGCCAACCGCGACTGGCACGGGCTGCTCAGCGATGTCCATCTGCCGCAGTGGCAGGAGTACCTGGACGAACTGGCGTCGGCGCTCGCCGACGGCCGGGAGCCGAAGACCTTCGACTGGTACCCCGGCGAGGAGTCCTGGACCCGCCGTACAAACACCTATCCGGTCGCGGCCACCGGTGACGCGTACCGCATCGCGCAGCGTGTCCACGACACCCTGGCCACCGCCCCGTACCAGGGCACGGCCACCGTCTCCGCCCGGCCGGTGGCGTTCACGCCGGGCAGCACCGGCACGGTGACGGCCGGTTTCCGCAACCTCAACGGGCTGCGGGCGACCGGCCAGGTCGACTTCAGCCTGACCGGCCTGACCGCGCAGCCGAAGGGCGCCACCTCGCTGGAGAGCGTGGCTCCCGGCGCTTCGGGCTCGGTCTCCTGGCAGGTCACCGCACCCTCCGAACCGCTGACCTCCCCGCTGCGCCCGATGCCGTACACGCTGCTGACCCGGTTCGGGCCGCAGGGCGGGAAGCAGGTGGACGTGCGGGAGCGGAGCGCGGTGTATGTGGCCGCGCCGCTCGCCGCCGGGTGGCGGACGTACACCGGCAACGACGCCGTGTTCGGGCAGCTGGGCGAGCGGCTGGCGATCAACGGCGGCGGACAGGACCTGTGGAAGGGCACCACCCAGTTCGGCACCGCGTTCCGCGCCGGAGCGATGACCGACGGCACGAGCGTCACCGTACGGGTGGACTCCCAGGAGGACACCGGGACCTGGGCCCGGTGCGGTCTCGTCGTACGCAACAGCCTGGACGCCCCGGGCTCGGCCGGCTTCCTGAACCTGGCGGCGACACCCGGCCAGGGGATCGTGCTGTCGTACGACACCAACGGCGACGGCGCGCTGGACACGTACAAGCGCGTCACCGGGATCAAGGCGCCGGTCCTGCTGCGGCTCTCCCGGGCCGGCACCACGTACACCGGCTCCTGCTCGACGGACGACGGGGCCTCCTGGCGCACGGTCGCCACCGTCGGGGTGCCGAGCGCGGCGGGCAGCCAGGACGTGGGAATCTTCATGAGCGCGACGAACGGCGGGAACGGGGCGCGCGGGACCGTCGAGTTCAGCGGCTGGTCGCTGAGCTGACCGGCGCCGGGGGCCTCCGCGCGCCGCGCCGGGCGGCGGGGCCTCCGGTGACCATCCCCGGATTCGTTCGTTCTGCTCAATGTGCCGCCACTGGATCTCAACCGCCGCTCCGCGTCCGATGCCGCCGATGTCGATGCCGGACAGGCCGGGGCCGCACTCGTCGAGCACTACCCCCGGCTGGTTCGGCTGGCGTATCTGATCCTGCCGCCCTCGCTCGGCCGCAACCGCCGGGTGCTCACCGCGCACGCCCTCGCACAGCGGGCGCTGCCGCGCGGACGGCGGTCCGGTGCCGCCGAGCCCCTTCCGGCGCCCCGCCGTGCGGACGGCTGCGATCCGGCCTACGCCTATGTACGGGGCCGGGTGGTGGCGGCGGCGCTCGATGTGGCACGGCCCCGGCGGTGGAACGCCTGGCCCCGCCGCGCCCAGCTGCCCCCGCTGCTGCCCCAGGTCTGGGGACTGCGGCTCTTCCCGAAGTCCGGCGGCGCCGATGAACTCGCCCTGGACCAGCGGCTCTCGGCCCTCTCCGGACCCGCACGCGCCGCGTACGCGCTGCGCGGTCTCGAAGGGCTCGACGACACCCGGGTACGGCGGGTCCTGGAGGCCGCGGGAGTGGCCGACCCGCGGACGGCGCTCGACCGGGCGGACGGCCCGGCGGCGCAGCACGGACTGCTGGCATCCGCCGCTTTCGACCCCTGCTCGCTGCAGGCCAGGCCGACCGATCTGGTACGCCGCAGACGCCGCGGCGCGGGTGCGCTGGCCGCGGCGGCGGCCGTGCTGGTGTGCGGGGCGCTGCTCGTCCTTCCGGCCGGTGGTCTGGGCGCCGGGCACCACGCGGCGCCGGCCGCCACCGCGAGTCCGGTCTCCGCGCGGGCGCTGGATCCGGCGCGGCTGACCCGGGTCGCGGGGGCCGCCTGGAAGTCCTCGGCCCGTACCGACTTCTCGGTGTGGCCCGCGCGCGGCGACCGCACCGGCGATCCGGCGCTGCTCCGGCGCGCACTCGCCGTCTGGGCCGGACCCGGAGACTCCGTACAGGTGTCGGCGACCCCCGGCACCCCCACCGGGCCGCCGATGGGCGCACCTCAGCTGCTGTACGCGGGCACGGTGGACGACGCGGTGGTGGTGCTGTTCTACGACGGGCTGCGGGTGGTGCGGTACGCCGAGGCGAAGGACGGCGGCGGAGGCGCGGCGCTGGACTTCGCGCGGGTGGACGGCGCGGACGAGACCGCGTCCGATGCCCTGGTCGTCGGCCGGACCGACGGCAACGTCCGCTATCTGACGGCGCCCTGGGTGCACGGCGCCGGGGTACGGGACCTGCTCGCCCCGTCGAAAGAGGTGCGGCCGCTGGCCCGCTCGGCCGACGGCGTCACCGATCCGGTGCCCGGCCCGGGTCTCTCCCGTAACTGCACCTCCTGGAACGCGCTGGCGCTGAGCGACGGCGCGGGCACCCATCTGCTGACCGACCTGGGCGAGCTGCCCCCGGCCCGGCTGCTGGCAGGCCCGCCCGCCGGGCCGCACGATGTGCGCGGCGCGGCGGATCTCGCGAGCTGGGCGCACACCGCCTGTCTGCTTCCCGCGGTCCGCTCGCACGGCGTACGTACCGTGAACTCCTGGCAGTTCGCGGCGCAGCAGCTGCCATCCGACGGCGGTCTCGCGGCCTGGCTCTGCACCCGCGCGGAGACCTGGTCAGGGACCGGGACCCGGGTGTTCGCGCAGTTCCGGGTCCCCGCTCCGGAAGGCGGCCGGGGGCCGGACACGGTGGTGGCCCGCGCCGAGAACTCGGCGGCCTGCGGCAGGCGGCAGCCGCAGGTACTGGCAGGTGTGCTGTGGAAGTCGCACGAGGGCCAGTGGTACGTACTGGCCGCGGGCAGTGGGCAGTTCGCGTCGCTGGCCACGACGGGCGGCGTCACGGGCAGCGCGGACGGACGGCTGCTCGCCGTGCCGGCGAAGCGGGGCGCGAAGGCACAGCTGACCGGACGACTCACGGACGGGACCCGCGTCGGGGCGCTGCGGTGACGGAGCGGAGGCGGTGACGCAGCAGAGGCGGGGTGCGGCTGACGTTGGGGTGCGGCTGAGGCGGAGGTGCGGCTGAGGCCCGTCCGGCCGGGCAGCTGTGCACAGGCCCTGTTCCCCGGCCGTACCCGTCGGTACATTGACGCCATGTCTAATACGCAGCCCGTCCCGGTGGCTTCGGAGCACATAGCGCTCAAGGCCCGCAAGGTCTCCTTCGACTGGGCGGACACCCCGCTGCACTGGGTGCCCGGCGACCCGTTCACCACCCACACCATCAATGTGCTGCACCTGCTGCTCCCGGCGGGTGAACGCTGGTTCGTGCACGTCTACAAGCAGGTGCTGCCGCTGATCCGGGACGAGCGGCTGCGCGAGGACGTCATCGGGTTCATCGGCCAGGAGGCGATGCACTCGCAGGCGCACGACGACGTGCTCCCCCATCTCGCGGCGCAGGGGCTCGACCCCACCCCGTACACCGCCCAGGTCGACTGGCTCTTCGAGAAACTGCTCGGCGACCGGACGCTGCCGCCCGGCCGGGCGAGCCGGTGGTGGCTGCGGGAGCGGGTCGCGACGATCGCCGCGATCGAGCACTACACGGCGTTCCTCGGCGACTGGGTGCTCAACGCGGAGGCGCTCGACCGGCGCGGGGCCGACCCCACCATGCTCGATCTGCTGCGCTGGCACGGCGCCGAGGAGGTCGAACACCGGTCGGTCGCCTTCGAGGTCTTCCAGCACATCGACGGCGGCTACCGCCGCAGGGTCCGCACCTGGGCGACCGCCTTCTCCGCACTGGTCTTCCTCTGGCAGCGCGGCGTCAGGTTCTTCATGGAGAACGATCCGCTCCTGGTGGACGGCCGGGCGAGCCTGCGGGCCTACCACCGGCGCGGCAAGCAGGGGCTGCTGCCCACCACCGGGGCCATCGCCCGGTCGGTGCCGGGCTATCTGAGCCGTACGTACCACCCCTCGCAGGAGGGCAGTACGGCGCAGGCCGTCGCCTACCTCGCGCACTCCCCCGCCGCGAACGCCGGACCCCCGACCACCGCGGACTCCGGGCCCTCCGCCGCATCGGACTCCGGGCACTCCCCCGCCGCATCGGACTCCGGGCACTCCCCCGCCGCGAACGGAGCGCACTGAGATGGCGCCACCGCTGCCCCGCATCCGTACCGCCGTCCTGGCCGCAGGTGCGGCCCTGCTGGTCAAGCGGGCCCTGCACCGCCGCATCGCCGCTTCCCCGCTCTGGCCGCTGCCCGCGCTGGAGACCCCGGTCTCCAGCCGTGGCCGCCACCGGACTGCCACCAGAAGGCTGCTGGTAGCCGAGCGCACCCCGGAGGCCGAAGGTGTGGTGCGGCTCCGGCTGGTGAGCGCGACCGGTGAGCGGCTCGACGCCTGGGCACCCGGCGCCCATCTGGATCTGGTGCTGCCCTCCGGGCTTGTCCGCCCGTACTCGCTCTGCGGCGACCCGGCCGACCGGGAGGCGTACACGGTCGCCACCCGGCTGATCGAGGACGGCCGGGGCGGCTCACGCGAGGTCCATGAAGAGCTCCACGAAGGCACCGAGGTCGAGGTCCGCGGGCCCCGCAACCGCTTCCCGCTGACCCGGTCCGCCTCGTACGTCTTCGTCGCGGGCGGCATCGGGATCACCCCGGTCCTGCCGATGGTCCGGGCGGCCGAGGCGGCGGGCGCGCGGTGGCGGCTGGTGTACTGCGGGCGTACCCGCGCCTCCATGCCCTTCCTCGCCGAAGCGGTGGAGCTCGGCGGCGCTGACCAGGGCCGGGTGACAGTCGTGCCGGAGGACGAACTCGGCTACCCCGAGCTGGAGTTCGGAGCCGATCCGCCCGGGACCGCTTACTACTGCTGCGGCCCGGAAGGTCTGCTCACGGCCGTGTCGGACGCGCTGCCCGCCAGGGCCGCACTCCATCTGGAGCGGTTCGCCCCGGCTGCCGGACCGGTGGCCGGCCCGGCAGCCGCCCTTGCGGACTCGGCCGGCTTCGAGGTGGAACTGCGCCGCTCCGGACGGTCGGTGACGGTCGCGCCGGACTCCACGGTGCTGGCCGCCGTCCGCGCGGAGCTGCCGGATGTGCCGTACTCCTGCGAGCAGGGCTTCTGCGGGACCTGCCAACAGAGCGTCGTGGAGGGCGAGGTGGACCACCGGGACGAACTGCTGACGGACCCGGAGCGAGTCGGGTCGATGCTGATCTGCGTGTCCCGGGCGCGGGGCGGACGGCTGGTCCTGGACCTGTAGCGGCGGACGGCCCCCGGGCCCGGGGGCGGACCCCGGAGGCCCGGGGAGCCTTGACACCCCGGAGCGGCAGGAGGAGCATCCTCACGTCGTTGACAACGTTGTCTGGCGGCGTGCCGCCCCGGAGGGCCGACGGCGCGTCCGTCCCGGGCGCGTTGACCGTCCGTCACACACGAAGGGCAGGAACGGGTGTCAGACACGCACAGCCGTCGGACGCGCACCGGGACGAGAGCGCTCAGCTCCGTCGTGGTGACCGCCATGGCCGCCCTGGGGATGGCGGCCACCGCCGCCCCGGCATCGGCCGCATCCGCGCACGGCACCGTCAGGGATCCGGTGGCGTACGTCCACCCGCTGATCGGTTCCGCCAACGCGGGCAACACCTACCCGGGCGCGGTGCAGCCCTTCGGGATGCTGGCCTGGAGCCCGCAGAACTCCAAGGGCAAGCAGGTCTCCACACCCGCGCCCGGCGGCTACCAGTACGACGCCAAGAAGATCCGCGGCTTCAGCCTCACCCACCTCAACGGCGTGGGCTGCTCGGGTGCGAACGGCGACATCCCGATCATGCCGTACACCGGCGATGTGGACTCCTCGCCCAGCGCGGACACCACCGACGCGAAGTACGCCAGCACCTTCTCGCACGACAACGAGAGCGCATCGCCCGGCTCTTACCAGGTCGGCCTGGACAACGGCGCGTCCGCCGCGCTCACCACGACGGCGCGGACCGGCACCGGGCAGTTCGGCTTCCCCAAGTCCAAGCCCGCCAGCATGCTCTTCCGCACATCGAACTCGGAGAGCGGCAGCACGGACGCCACCGTGAAGATCGACAAGAAGGCCCGGACGGTGACGGGCTCCGTCACCGCGGGCAACTTCTGCGGTCCGCAGAGCGCGAACAACCGGCACGACCTGTACACGCTGTACTTCACCGCGCACTTCGACAAGGCGTTCGCCAAGGTCGGCACGTGGAAGGACAGCACGGTCAGCCCCGGCTCCACATCGGCCTCCGGCGGTACGGGCTACAGCTCGTCCGGCAACGCGGTGGAGGGCAAGGGCTCCGGCGCGTACATCACCTTCGCCGACGGGACCACGAAGGCTCAGGCCAAGGTCGCCGTCTCCTATGTCAGCGCGCGGAATGCCGAGGCGAACCTGCGCGCCGAGAACGGGCCCCACAAGAGCTTCGGCTCGGTGAAGTCGCAGGCGGCCAGGGCCTGGAACAAGGTGCTGAGGTCGGTCGAGGTGGGCGGCGGCAGCGACGCCCAGCGCTCGACCTTCTACACCGCGCTCTACCACTCCATGCTGGAGCCGACACTGACCAGCGACGTCGACGGCCGCTATCTGGGCGCCGACCGCAAGCCGCACCGGCTGGCCAGGGGGCAGAAAGCGCAGTACGGCACCTTCTCCGGCTGGGACCAGTACCGCGCCCAGGTGCAGCTCCTGACGCTGCTCAACCCGCGGGCGGGCAGCGACTACGCGCAGTCGCTCTACAACTACGCGGGCCAGCGCGGCGGCGAGTGGGACCGCTGGCTCCTGGAGAACGGCAAGACGAGCGTGATGTCGGGCGACCCGTCCGATGCGGCGCTCGCCGGGATCTATGCCTTCGGCGGCCATGACTTCGACGTCAAGGGTGCGCTGAAGTCCCTGGTCAAGGCGGCGACCGTACCGACGGCGAACGACTCCGACAGCTCGGGCTGCAACGTGGAGTGCGTGGGCCAGCGCCCCGCGCTCGACAAATACCTGAAGCTCGGGTACGTACCGGCCGACAACTGCCACTGCTGGGGCGGCGCGGCGGAGACGCTGGAGGACGCGGCGGCCGACTACGGGCTTTCCGAGCTGTCCCGGCAGACCGGGAAGAGCGCCGACGCGAAGAAGTTCCTGGACCGCTCGGGCAACTGGACCAACGTCTTCGACGCCAACGCCACCCCGCAGGGCGGCTACATCCGCGACCGCAAGTCCGACGGCACCTGGGCGGGCACCTTCACCCCCGGCACCGGCAGCGGCTTCGTCGAGGGGACCAGCGCCCGCTACACCTGGATGGTGTACTCGGACGTGGCGGGCCTGGCGTCCGCGATGGGCGGCAAGGACGCGGCGGCGAAGCGGCTCGACGCCTTCTTCCGTACGCCGGACGGCAAGTTCGACTTCTCCGCGAAGGACGACACGCGGTACGACGCGACCAACGAGCCGGACATCAACGCGCCCTATCTGTACGACTACCTGGGCGCCCCGTACAAGACGCAGGAGACCGTCCGCGCGGAGATGGACCAGCTGTGGACCGACACCCCGGGCGGTATCCCCGGTAACGACGACGCCGGGACCATGTCGTCCTGGTACGTCTTCTCGGCGCTCGGCATGTACCCGCAGAACCCGAGCCGCGCCGACCTGACCCTCTCGGCGCCGCTGTTCCCGCACGCGGTGGTGCACACCGGGCACGGGCGGACCATCACCGTCAACGCCCCCGCCGCATCGGCGGACAACAGCTACATCCACGGGCTGAAGGTCAACGGCCGCAAGTCCACCAAGCCCTGGGTCCCTGCCTCGCTGGTCACCCGCGGCGGCACCCTGGACTACACGCTGGGCGCGAAGGCGGACACCACGTGGGGCACCTCGGCGGCCGACGCCCCGCCGTCCTTCCCGGGCGGCGGTGTGAAGTACTTCACCGGTGCCACCCCCGAGCAGCTGAAGATCGAGCCCGGCTCGGCCGGTGCGGACACCACGGTCAAGGTGCAGACGCTGGAGGACAAGGCCACCAAGGTGCACTGGACTGCGACGCCGCCGGCCGGTGTCACGGTGAAGCCCGCGCAGGGCGACTTCACGGTCCCGGCGGGCGGTTCGGTGAGCGCGAAGCTCTCCGTCTCGGCCGCTTCGGGCACGGCGGAGGGCCGCTACACGGTCCCGGTCACGCTGAAGTCGTCGGCGGGCAAGGAGCTTCCGAAGACGTCGGTCGCGGTGACCGTCGCCGAGAAGAACAGCATGCTCTGGAACCGGAACAGCACGGCCATCTCCTCCGACGACAACAACCCGCAGGCCAACTTCGACGGTGAGGGCTGGAGTTACTCGGGCCCGGCCCTGGCCGCCGCGGGCGCGGCGCCGGGCTCCACGGTCTCGTCGGGCGGCTTCGACTTCAGCTGGCCGAAGGTGGCAGCCGGGGACCCCGACAACATCGAGGTGGCCGGTGACACCCCGCAGGTGCTCAACGTCCCGTCCGCCGAAGGCGCCACCAGGCTCAGCCTGCTGGGCAGCGCGGCGGAGGGTTCGGCCAGCGGTACGGCGACGCTGACGTACACCGACGGCACCACGCAGAAGGCGGACATCGGCTTCAGCGACTGGACGCTGGGCGGCGGCAAGGACAAGCCGTCGTTCGGCAACACGGTGGCGGTCCACACCGATTACCGCGATGTCCAGGGCGGCGGCAAGGACCCGGTCGGCACCGAGATCTTCGCGACCGCGCCGATCACGCTCCAGGCGGGCAAGCAGCTGGCGAGCGTGACGCTGCCGTCGAAGACGGACGGCGGCGTGCTGCACGTCTTCGCGGTGGCCACCGCCTGACGGGGCGGCCACCGGCGGACAGGAACGTCCACCGGCCGGGGGGGGGGGGGGGGCGCGGGGGGGGGGGGGGGGGGCGCCCGGGCCCGTGACCCCCCCCCGCCCGCCCGCCCCCCCGGGGCCCCGGCACCCCCCCCCCCCCCCCCC
>NZ_JBHYWP010000068.1:30700-39276 GCF_042751845.1 Streptomyces sp. NPDC059398
GGCGGAGAGGATGCACCACGGGCCGGGGGGCCGTCGGCGCAGGTATGGCGTGCCGCGGCGGCCCGTTCGCCTTTCCCCGGCCTTCGCCGTCTCCCGGCCGTTCGCCACTTCCCCGGCCCAGCCCCCGTGCACCACGCCCCCGGTGTACGGACCGGCTGTGGCACCCTGGCCCGGTGCCTGTCCTCGCATCCGAAATGCTGGCCCAGCGTGAACTGCGGCTGACCGCGGTCACCTCTCCAGGCTCCTGGCCGGACGTGCCGGTCAGCTGGTCGTCCACCACGGAGCTGGAGGACCCGGTCCCCTTCCTGCGCGGCGGCGAACTGGTGCTGACCACCGCGCTGCGCAGACGTACCCGAGCCCAGTGGGACCGGCTGGTGCGTGATCTGGTGGCGGTGCCGGTCGCGGCGGTGTGTGTGGGGATCGGCCTGGTCCACCACCGGGTTCCCGCCGGGCTGCGGGCCGCCGCCGAACGCCATGGGCTCGCGCTGCTGACTTCCCCGGTGGAGATCCCGTTCATCCAGATCAGCCGGTGGGCGGCGGACCGGATCTTCGCGGAGCAGTACGCCCGCACCCGGCTGATGATCCGGCTCCAGGACGAGATCACCGGCGCCCTGCTCGCGGGGCGTGGACTGCGCCATCTGGTCTCGCTGCTGGCCCGCAGGCTTGGCGCCGATGTGGCCGTCATCGACCCGGCCGGCACGGTACTCGAACAGCATCCCCGGTCGGCACGGTGGCCCGTCGGCGAAGTCGCCGCCGCTTCGGACACCCCGAGTGCGGACGCTCCCGGCCTGGTGTCCTTCCCGGTACGCGCGGACGGCACCGTCGCCGGTTACCTGGTGGCCCGGGGCCCCGACGAGCAGGTCACCCTGCTGGCACCGGTGGCCGGTCTGGCCGGCCTGGAGATCGCACGCCGCCAGGCGCTGCTCTCCGGGCGCCGTGAACTGGTCGGGCAGGTCGTCGCGGACATCCTGCACCACGGGCTGCGGGGCAACGAGGCGGAGCGCAAGCTGAGCCGGATCGGGGTGGATCCGCGGGCCGGCCACCGGGTGGTCGTGGCCAGTTCCGGCCAGGCCGCCTCCCTGCTGCGGCAGCGGCCCCTCGACCTGGCGGCGCTGCTGCGCGGGCAGTCCGACCCGTACCCGATGTGCCCGCTGGACGACGGCATCGTCGTACTCGTCCCGGCGGACGGCGACGCCCGGTCCGTCGCCGAGCGGCTGCTGCACCACATCGGCGGCGGCCCGGGATCCCCGTCCGTGGCGGTCGGTGTGAGCGGGGCGCACCAGGGGCCGGACGGTATCCGTATCGGTTACCACGAGGCCCGGCAGGCCCAGCGTCAGGGCCCCGGGGTGCAGGAGTGCCGCACCCTCTCGCTGCCGGGGCTGCTGCTGAGCAGCGCCGATCTGCCTCTGACGGAGCTGGCGACCAGCCTGCTCGAACCCGTACGGCGTTACGACGAGGCGCACGGCGCGGCCCTGGAGGCCACCGTGCGCAGCTACCTGGCCCACGACGGCTCGGTCACGGAGACCTGCCGTGCCCTCAATCTGCACCGCAACTCGCTGCGCTACCGGCTCGGCCAGATCGAACGGCTCCTGGGCAGACGGCTCACGGCGACCCAGGACCGGCTGGAACTCTGGCTGGCGCTGCAGGTGCTGGGGCCGGCCGGTGACCAGGACGACTGACGGGCGCCCGGGGGCGGTTCAGCCCCCCAGCACCTGCCGCGCCATGACCACCCGCTGGATCTGGTTGGTGCCCTCGTAGATCTGGGTGCTTTACAGCCTCTACCGCTCTGGCCTGCGTAAACACACCCTTCACAGGGTGCTTCCCCAGCATTTGCCCAGGATCAGCCACACGTGAGGTGTCTCCGTTGCCGGTCAGCCCAGCGACGCCACCGCGTCCGCGATGAGGGAGCGTGCTGCCGCGCCTCGTGTCGCGCCCTGCGAGAGACGTTCAAAGGCGCGGGCGTACAGCTCGACCTGACTGGGCTGCGTGAGAGTGGACGCAGCATCCAACGTGTCTGCGTGCACCCGGCTGTCGTCGAAGATCGTGAAGGTGGGCATGGGCCACACTGACCGTTGCTCCGAGAACGGGACGATGCCCACGGCGACGTTATGAAGGTCCATGATCCCGAGCAGGTGGCCGAGCTGGGCTGCCATGGTTTCGGCGCTGCACAACCGGTAGCGCAGCACCGACTCTTCCAGTGCGAAAGAGAACCGGTGCCCGCCCTTGCTCAGCACCTCGTTACGCCGCATGCGGGCCGCCACGGCGTCGCTCACGTCGTCCGGTGTTCCTCGGAAATCCGCGATGGAGGTCAGCAAGGCGGAGGCGTACCCCGGTGTCTGAAGGAAGCCAGGGATCACGTCGGATACGTAGACACGGAAGGTCCTGGTTTGTTGGTAGAGGTCGCCGATGCTCTCCTGGAGCCGCCGGAGGCCGGTCCGCTGGACTCGCTTCCACTCCACATGCGCTTCCGCGGACTGCCGGTTGGTCGCCACCAGATCCGGGGCCTGGTCCTCGGCATCACAGGCCCGACACCATGCCCTGATATCCACATCGGACGGAGGCGTCTTGGCGTTCTCGATCCGGGACGACTTCGATTCCGACCAACCGCACCTGACGGCCAGCTCCCGCCCACTGATCCCCGCGTCCTTTCGGATCTCGCGTAGCCGGCCGGCCAGGGCTTCGCGGGCCTTCTGAACACGTGCGGAGGGGTGCGGAGGCATGGAGCCGGCTTTCGTCAGACCTTGTACTGGTGGTGCGGGATCCCTCGCTCCCAGACCGTCTCAAATGCGGCGGAGCACAGCTTCACTGCCTCCGGATCGGCCGTGATCTCGTCCTGCACCACCGCACCGTCACCCGAGAAGTGGTGCACCCGGAGAAGGGTGTCATCGAACAGCCAGAAGTCATTTCCCGGAAGGGGGATGGTTGTGGCGTGCGGCCGGGGAAGCCAGCGGACTTGCTCCCCCGCGGTGACGTTGGCGTAGGTGACGTAGTGCTCCCAGCGGATGTACTCCGACACCGGCTCGGAGATCACTCGCGCCCTTCGGATCACCACACCCCTGGCGACGGTGTCAGCGATCAACTGGTCGTAGGGGTGCCACCAGGACTCGCGGTCCTGCCAGTTGATCCGTTCCCCCTGCTTCCACGCCTCGAACCGGTCCGTGGCGGCGTAGGAGTCGCGCAACTCCAGATGAACGGCGGACCGCTCGCACCGGCCAAGCAGCTCAGCGAAGCTGGGCACGCTCGACGGCATCACACGCCTCCCTGATCATCGGAAT
The DNA here is from genome assembly GCF_042751845.1 of Streptomyces sp. NPDC059398. Classification (NCBI taxonomy): domain Bacteria; kingdom Bacillati; phylum Actinomycetota; class Actinomycetes; order Kitasatosporales; family Streptomycetaceae; genus Streptomyces; species Streptomyces sp. NPDC059398. The sequence goes on from NZ_JBHYWP010000068.1 coordinate 33,976, forward strand.
CATCCTGGCCGGAATCCTGACGATTGCCTCAGTCTCGGGTACTGAGCCGTTCGCGGGGCTGGTCGCCTCACAGTCCGCCTGAGTCCCGGGGGTTGGCTTCCACCCCTGCAACAAGACCTCCTGTGCTTCCGCGTCCGCCCACACGGTGGGGCAGTGGTCCCGATCGGTGTCGGGGTCAATCCCAAAGAACTCTACGGCCACGGCAGGCTCCCTGGTCGAGGCACTTGCTTGGACTTGCACCAGCCTCTTTGAACTGGGAAGAGAGCGTCAATACCGCAACGCGCCAAATGAATTGACGTGCAAGCTCATGCAAGTTTGTGGAGCCCGGTCCTCCCGGCTTCCTACGGTCGCCACATCGACGCGGAATCGATCGGGAGGCCAGCATGGCGAGCGGGATGAAAACGGCGGAGGGGGCTGGGGGTATCGGCATGAGTGAGCCGAGAACCTGTCCGAGCGGGCCGGTAGAGCTTTCACTGACTGCAGACCTGAAGCCCACCCCCGTGCCGCGCTGCGCTGGATGTACAGAGCCGGCCAACGCGCGAGACCGCGCGAGGGTGGGCGACATGACCACAGTGCCGGACTGCAACGTCTTCCTGCGACGGCATCCGGAGGACCACTGATGGTCACGGCCCGAGACATCGGGGCCCTCGTCACGGATGCGTGGGGCAGGGTCGGAGTTCTGCGTGATGTGATCCCGGACTTCGAGGACCCCGCCCACCTGCCGCAGGACCGCCGGAAGCGCCCGACAGCGTTTATATGGCCTGAGTCCGGAGGCGCTGAGTGGCTGGTCTCGCCGGATTCCGTGCAACGGATTGAGGAGACTCCGGTGCGTCCGTCGACCCCGTGACGAACCACCGGGCTATCCCACCCCGGCAGCGGAAACTTTGGCGAGTCGAGCTACCGGGGTGGGCTGTGAAACCCCACAACAGGGAGGAACGCCCATGCACGACGTACGCGCATTACTCACCCCTGCCGCGTTCGAGGGTGTCGTCGCCACCGTCATCGACAACAACCCCGGCATGAAGGAGGCTACGGCCGAGCGGATCGTAGTGGAAGCGCTCAAGTTCATGGATGCCGCAGCGCAGTTCCCGACCGTCAAGATCACGCCCTCCAACGTGGTGGACGAGGGGTGGCACGCCCTGATCCTGCATACGAACCTGTACGGGAAACTGTGCGAGCACCTGGGGCGGTTCGTGCATCACTGGCCCGAGCGTCCCGACGTCGAGCGACACGACGATCACGCGCTCACTCGTACGGTGGCCATCATCGAGCAGGCCGGGCACACCGTGGACAGCGAACTGTGGACGGGCCCGGCCACAGCCCTGGTATCGGTGGCAGCCAACTGCTCCCACACGCCCAAGCCCGGCGGCTGCGGCCCGATCAATCCGGGCAAGTGCGCTTCGCACTGCTCGGGCAGTGGCGGTAGCTAGGCTGGCCGCGAGCAGACGGAAGGCGGAAGCGTGAACGCTGAGCAGGCCCGGCAAGTTGACGCCGTACTGAGGCAGTTGAAAATCCCCGGCGTAGTCGCACCCGAGGACCCGGAGAACACGGCGGGGCCCTGGCGCGTGTACGACAAGGCCGACCCTGCCACGCGCCGGGACGTGACAGCTGATGCACTGGCATCTGTGGCCGCCAAGTTCCCGGAGGAGAAACCGGAGCCGGGACCGACGCGGGGATTCGTGATCCCTCCCAAGAACGAGTGACCGCCTGCGACGCCGACCAACAAAAGAACGCCCCTGCCGCGAATGGCAGAGGTGTTCTTTGGTTCGTTCGAGCGGTTCAGAGCAACGCGCGAAAACGGTCTTCGGCCGACCGGCCTTTCCTTCCCGTTCCACGGTGACGACGATTTCGGGCAGTTCCTTGACCTCAACAGCCGATGCACCCACGTACGGGAGTACCTCCAAGCCGCATTCCATGCGGCACTACTACGGATCGCGCCTGCTGTACGCGGGCGTCCCGGAGAACGGTGTGGCCGACTGGATGGGTCGCAGCTCCACGGACGTGCTCGGGGAGCACTACCACTACATCTTCGAAGGAGCCGAGCAGCGCGGGCGGGCGGCCATCGCGAGCATGCTGACGCCCGGCGCGGACGACCCCACCGATGGACAGGCGGAAGTCGCCTGAGGGAGCCCATACGAACGACCCATTACGCCCATGACCGGCCCGAAACAGTCCCGAACGGACAGGTAGCCGATCACGGGCCGCGAGCGTCGAGAACGACCGCTGAAATGCAAAAACCCAGTTACGGCAGGTTCCGCGCCATCACGATCCGCTGCACCTGATTCGTGCCTTCATAAATCTGGGTGATCTTCGCGTCACGCATCATCCGTTCCACCGGGTGGTCGCGGACATAGCCCGCGCCTCCCAGCAGCTGGACCGCGTCGGTCGTGACCCTCATCGCCGTGTCGGACGCGAGGCACTTGGCGGCGGCGCCGAGGAAGGTGAGGTCCGACGAGCCGCACTGGGAGGCCGCCGCCGCGCGGTAGGTCAGCGTGCGGGCCGCCTCGATGTGCATCGCCATGTCGGCGATCATGAACTGGACGCCCTGGAACTCGGCGACCGGCCTGCCGAACTGGCGGCGCTCGCGTACGTAGTCCGCCGCGTAGTCCAGGGCGCCCTGGGCGATGCCCACGGCCTGGGCCGCGATGGAGATCCGGGTGTGGTCCAGCGTCGCCAGTGCCAGTCGCAGCCCGCGCCCCTCGTCGCCGAGCAGCCGGTCGGCCGGGAGGCGGACGCCGTCGAAGTGGACCTCCTTGGTGACCGATCCGTGCAGGCCCATCTTGCGTTCCGGGGCGCCGTAGGAGACGCCTTCGTCGGTCGCCTCGACCACGAACGCGGAGATACCGCGCTTGCCCAGGGCGGGATCGGTGACCGCGAACACGATCAGCACGGCGGCCTCGCCCGCCGATGTGATCCAGCTCTTGGTGCCGGTGAGCCGCCAGCCATCGCCGTCGGGCACCGCACGGCAGGTCATCGCGGCGACATCGCTGCCCGCCTCGCGCTCGGAGATCGCGTACGCGCACAGCGCCTCGCCCGAGGCCACTCGGGGCAGATACCGCTCGCGCTGTGCGGCACTCCCGGCGAGCAGCAGCGGGGTGACGCCGAGCTTGTTGGAGCTCAGGACGGTGGAGATGCCCGCGGACACCCGTGCCACCTCCTCGATGGCGATGGCCTGCGCCAGCGTGTCGGCGCCCGCCCCTTCGTACTGTTCGGGGACGCCCAGCGCGTGGAATCCGGCGGAGACGAGTTCCGCGTAACCGTCGGCCGAGAAGACGTCATCGGCGTCCGCCCGGTCCGCCAGTGGCCGGATCCGGTCCTCGGCGAAGGCGCGTACGGAGGCCCGGAAGTCCTCGTACTCGGCGGGCATCCGATACGGCGGCTGTTCCTGCGGTGTCTGTTGCTGCGGTGTCTGTTCGGAGGTGCTCATGGCACCAAGTCAGTCACCGGCCCACCGCCCGCCGCCATGTGCGCCTGCACAGTATCGGTGCCGTTCTCCGTGGCTGTGCACATATCCCCGGGAGGTCCGCGCTCCTAGCGTTCGGTGCTGTCGAAACCTTCGTCGAAGCGTTCGTCGAAGCGTTCAGTGCAGTCGAACCGAGGAGTTGCCATGCCCGCGTTGAGCGGCATCCGGGTGCTGGATCTGTCACGGGTACTCGCCGGCCCGTTCTGTACGTCCCTGCTGGCCGACGTCGGTGCCGATGTGGTCAAGGTCGAGCCGCCCGGCGGCGACGACACCCGGCGGCTCGGGCCTTTCGCCCAGGACGTCAGCGTCTACTTCGCGATGCTCAACCGGGACAAGCGGAGCATCGCACTCGACCTCAAGGACCCCCGGGACCTGGAGACGCTGTGGTCGCTGGCAGCGCGGGCGGACGTACTCGTGGAGAACTTCCGCCCGGGGGTCGCCGACCGGCTCGGCATCGGCGCGGACGCGCTGCTCGCCCACAACCCCCGGCTGGTGTACGCGAGTATCTCCGGGTTCGGGCAGTCGGGCCCCCTGTCCGCGCGCCCCGCCTACGACCTGATCATCCAGGCCATGTCGGGGATCATGGAGACCACCGGCAGCCCGGACGGCGAGCCGACCAAGGTCGGTGAGTCCATCGCCGATCTGCAGGCGGGGCTCTACGGCTCGTGGGCGGTCTGCGCGGCGCTGGTCGAACGGGAGCGCACCGGGCGGGGCCAGCACCTGGACATCGCCATGCTGGACGCGATGGTCTCGCTCCAGCTCACCAGCGCCAGCCTGCTGGCCGCCGAAGGCGCACCGCCCACCCGGGTCGGCAACCGGCACCCGGTCTCCACCCCGTTCGGTGTCTACCGTGCGGCCGACGCACCGGTGGTCCTGGCCGCGGCCAACGACCGCACCTTCCACCGGCTCCTTGAGCTGATCGGGCGCCCCGACCTGGCCGGCCACCCCGTCTACCGCACCGACGAGGCGCGCACGGCCCATGAACCGGAGGTCCGCGCCACCATCGAGGAGTGGACACGGCAGCGCTCCGCGGCCGAAGTCGTCGCCCTCGCCGGGGAGCAGGGCGTCCCGGCGGGCCCGGTGCGGGATCTCCAGGAGGCCATCGACAGCGTCCGCCCGCGGGGCGTCACCGGCGGTTTCCGGCATCCGGCGCTGGCCGGGATGACGGCGCTGCGACAGCCCGTGGCGTTCCAGGGCGCACCCGAGGCCGCGCCGTCCACCACCCCCGGCCTCGACGCGCACCACGACGAGGTGCTCCACGACTGGCTCACCGGTTGAACTGCCACGCGGCAGGGTCCCGTGCCGGGTCCCGCCGGTCCGCCCGCGCCCGGCCCGGCAGTCCGCCCGCGCCCCGCCCACACCGGGCCCCGGCGGCGCAGCACGTCCCGGTACGGCCAACGCCCGGCGCCACCGCAGTCGGTACCCTGTTCCCATGACGACCGGGGTACGCCGCAGAATGGGCGTCGAAGAGCGCAGGCAGCAGCTGATCAGTGTCGCCCTCGACCTGTTCAGCCACCGCTCCCCCGACGATGTCTCCATCGACGAGATAGCCGCGGCCGCGGGGATCTCACGGCCGCTCGTCTACCACTACTTCCCCGGCAAGCAGAGTCTGTACGAGGCGGCCCTGCGCCGCGCGGCCGACGAGCTGGCCGAGCGGTTCGTCGAGCCGCGTGAAGGGCCGCTGGGGGCGCGGCTGCTGCGGGTGATGGAGCGGTGGGGGGGGGCGGGCTGCCCGCGGCAGCCGCGCCAGCGGCCGCGCGCGGTCGCGCGGGGGGGTCGTGTGCGTGCGGAGCGCCGCGCGGTGTTGAGCGCCACGGTCTGTACTCCAGGGGGCTGTT
>NZ_JBHYWP010000068.1:39286-45358 GCF_042751845.1 Streptomyces sp. NPDC059398
CGGCTCCAGCGGGAGATGGAGCGGTTCTTCGACTTCGTCGAAGAGCACGGGCCCGGCTTCGCGGCGCTGATGCGCGGCGGCCCGGCCGTGGGTTCCACCACCACCAACGCGATGATCGACGAGGTCCGCACCGCCGCGTATCTCCAGATCCTCTCTCATCTGGAAGTCCAGGACCCGCCCGCCAGGCTCCAGTTGGTCGTCCGGTCGTGGGTGTCGCTCGCCGAGTCGACCGCGCTGATCTGGCTCGACGGGCGGAGCATCCCCCGCGCCGAGCTGGAGTTGCAGCTGGTGCACGACTTCGCGGCGCTGGCCGCGGTGAGCGCCGCCTACGACGAAGCGATGGCGGCGGTCGTACGGCGGATCCTGAGCGAGGAGCCCGCCGACGGGCCGTTCGGGGAGCTGGTCGGCCGGCTGCTCGCCCTGGCGCCGCTGCCCGAGGCGGAACTCCCCGCCCAGCGGGGCTGAGGACCGAGGGCCCGCCCGGTCAGGGTGTGCCGTAGACCACCGTGACCCGCTTGAACCCCAGCGAGTGCAGCAGGCCCTGGAGCATGCTGGTGGTGTTCTTCTCGGCGCGTGCCACCAGACCGCTGTCCTTGGCCGCCTCACCGATGTGCTGCGCCGCGAGCTTCTGTACGGCGTGCTCGTTGTTGGGGTTGTCCGAGAAGAAGTCGCCGAGCCGGTCGAGCAGCCCGCGCTGCTTGGAGACGGCGTACGAGCGGTCCGGGTCGATGGCGGGCTCGGCGAGCACCGCGTGCGGCAGCCGCAGGGTGGCGGCGGTGCGGTCCTTGTTCACGGTGACCCCGTTCCCCGCGGTCTTGCCGAGGTCGACATAGGAGCCGACGGCGCCCGCTCCGACGTACAGCATCCGGGAGCCGCGGATCGCGTCCGGCAGGAACTTGGTGTCCTTCTCCAGGTCGACCACGACCTGGAAGTTCCCGGACGCGGCCTCGTACCGGCTCATGTCCTGGATCGACTTGAGCAGTGCGGGGCCCGACCGGTCCTGGGTCTTCTCGCCGAATACGTCGCCGATCCCCGGCAGCAGGTCGAGCCTGCTGCCGAGCAGCAGCAGCGCGAGCACCAGGACCACGGCCACCGGTGCTTTGATCCACCAGGAGCGGCCGCTCGTGCGGCGCCGCTCCTGGTCCGTCTCTCCTTCGGTCAGCGTCATGGGGTCCGGATGCCCCCGTACACCATGAACACTCCGCCGGGTCGGCCCGATCAGCCGGGCCGGCCGGCCGTCGATCCGCGTACCACCAGCTCGGGCTGGAAGACGAACTCCGTGCGCTGTACCGGGTTTCCGCCGATCTCCTCCAGGAGCGTGCCCACCGCCGCCGCTGCCATCGCCTGGACCGGCTGGCGGACCGTCGTCAGCGGCGGGCTGGTGAAGGCGATCAGCTGCGAGTCGTCGAAGCCGACCACGGAGACGTCGTCGGGGACTTCGAGACCGCGCTCGCGGGCCGCCCGGACGACGCCCAGCGCCATCAGGTCGCTGCCGCAGACCACGGCCGTGCACCCCTGGTCGAACAGGGCGCCCGCCGCCGCCCGGCCGCCCTCGACGCTGAACAGGGTGTGCTGGACCAGGGCTTCGGCCTCGTCGGCGGACTGGCCGAGCCGGGCCGACAGCGCCTCGATGAACCCCTCGCGCTTGCGGCGCGAGGGCACATAGCGCGGCGGCCCGACCGCCAGACCGATCCTGCGGTGCCCGAGGTCCGCGAGATGGCGTACGGCCATATGGGCCGCCGCATGGTCGTCGGGCGAGACGAACGGCGCGCTGATCCGTTCGTTGTAGCCGTTGATCAGGACGAACGGCACCCCGCGCTCCGTGAGACCCGCGTAGCGCGCCGGGTCGGCCGAGGTGTCGGCGTGCAGTCCCGAGAGGAACACAATGCCGCCGACGCCGCGCTCCACCAGCTGCTCGACCAGTTCGTCCTCGGTGGCGCCGCCCGGCATCTGCGTACAGAGGACCGGGGTGTAGCCGTATCCCACGAGCACCTGCTCCACGGCCTGGGCGAAGGCCGGGAAGATGGGGTTGGTCAGCTCGGGCGTCACCAGGCCGATGAGGCCCGCGCTGCGCTGGCGCAGCCGTACCGGGCGTTCGTAGCCGAGGATGTCGAGCGCCGCGAGCACCCGCTGCCGGGTGGTGTCCGCGACGCCCGGCTTCCCGTTGAGCACCCGGCTCACCGTGGCCTCGCTGACGGCGGCCTGCGCGGCGATGTGCGCGAGCCGGGGAGGTGCGGTCACACCGACCACCAGACGGTGGCGTCCGACGGCAGCTCGAACTCATCGCCTTCCAGGGGGACTTCGGTGCTGGCAAGGACCATCCGGCCGGGTACGGGCAGGCGTACCGGGCTGCCGGTGGTGTTGACCGTGCAGCGGAACCCGGGGCGGGCGAAGGCCAGCACGCCGTCCGGGGTACCGGGGAGCCAGTCCACGGACTCCCCGGCGCCGAGCCCCAGCAGCTCACGGCGGGCGGCGAGCGCGCTGCGGTACAGCTCCAGGGTGGACGCGGGGTCGCCGGTCTGCGTCTCGACGCTCAGCGCGCCCCAGCTCGCGGGCTGCGGGAGCCAGCTGCCGCCGCTGCCGAAGCCGTACGAGGATCCTTCCGCGGTCCAGGGGAGCGGCACCCGGCAGCCGTCGCGGAAGCCGTCCTGGCCGGCCGCGCGGAAGAACGACGGGTCCTGCCTGACCTCGTCGGGCAGGTCGGTGACGTCGGGGAGGCCCAGCTCCTCGCCCTGGTAGAGGTAGGCGGAGCCGGGCAGGGCCAGCATCAGCAGGGTCGCGGCGCGGGCCCGCCGCAGGCCCAGTTCGCGGTCGCCGGGGGTGCGGATCTGGGTGCCGGCCGGCGGGTTGGCGAAGCGGGTGGTGTGCCGGGTGACGTCATGGTTGGAGAGCACCCAGGTGGCGGGCGCGCCCACCGGGCGCATCGCGGCCAGCGACACATCGATGACCTCGCGCAGCTCGGCCGCGTCCCAATGGGTGCCGAGATACTGGAAGTTGAACGCCTGGTGCAGCTCGTCGGGGCGTACGTAGTGGGCGGTGCGCTGCACGGTCGGCGTCCAGGCCTCGGCGACGGCTATCCGCTCGCCCGGGTACTCGTCGAGGATGGTGCGCCAGGAGCGGTAGATCTCGTGGACGCCGTCCTGGTCGAAGAAGGGCATGATGTCGTTGCCGAGCAGCCGGAGCTGGTCGGTGCCGCCGAGGTCGGGCAGGCCGGGCGCCTTGACGAGACCGTGGGCGACGTCGACCCGGAATCCGTCGACGCCCATGTCGAGCCAGAACCGCAGGATGGAGCGGAACTCGTCGGCGACGGCCGGGTGCTCCCAGTTGAGGTCGGGCTGCTCGGGGGCGAAGAGGTGGAGGTACCAGGCGCCGTCGGCGACCCGGGTCCAGGCGGGGCCGCCGAAGATGGACTCCCAGTCGTTGGGCGGGAGTTCGCCGTTCTCGCCCTTGCCCTCGCGGAAGTGGTAGCGGTCGCGCAGCGGTGAGGAGGGGCCGTCGTCGATGGCGCGCCTGAACCACTCGTACTGGTCGGACGTGTGGTTGGGCACCACGTCCACGATGATCCGCAGGCCCAGGCCGTGGGCGTCGCGGATCAGCGCGTCGGCGTCGATGAGCGTGCCGAACATGGGGTCGATGGCCCGGTAGTCGGCGACGTCGTACCCGGCGTCGGCCTGTGGGGACGCGTAGAACGGCGAGAGCCACACGGCGTCGACGCCGAGGTCGCGCAGGTACGGCAGCCGGCTGCGGACGCCCTCGATGTCACCCATGCCGTCACCGTTGCTGTCGGCGAAGCTGCGCGGATAGACCTGGTAGATCACCGCGTCCCGCCACCAGCCGGTGCGGGCGGCGGCCGACGGGGCGGCGGGGGCGGCGGAGTGCTGAGTCATGTCTTCCCTGGGTGTGTCAGATGCGTGGGGGCGTTCATGGGGCGTGCGGGAGGGCGTACGGGAGGGTGCGGGGCTCAGCCCTTGGTCCCGCCCGCCGTCAAGCCGGTGACCAGGTGCTTCTGCACCAGGTAGAAGATGACGGAGACGGGGATGGCGATGAGGACGGCGGTCGCCGCCATGTAGTTCCACTGCGCGTCGTGCTCGCTGACGAAGCTGGAGAGGCCCACCGCGAGGGTGTACTTGCTGTCGTCGAGCATGAACGTCGAGGCGAAGGCGACCTCGCCCCAGGCGGTCAGGCAGGTGTAGAAACCGGCCACCGCGAGTCCGGGCCTGGCGAGCGGCAGGATGAGCCGCCAGAAGGTGCCGAAGGGGCTCAGCCCGTCGACGCGTCCCGCCTCGTCGATCTCGTACGGGATGGTGTCGAAGTACCCCTTGAGCATCCAGGCGCAGTACGGCACGGCGGTGGAGCAGTACACCAGGATCAGGGCGCCGAAGGTGTCGATGAGGCCGAGGTCCGCGAGGATCACGTACATCGGCACCATCAGGACGGCGACCGGGAACATCTGGGTGACCAGGAGCAGCCACATCAGCTTCTTGTGGCCGGGGAACCGCATCCGGGAGACCGCGTATCCGGCGGTGGCGGCCATGAACACACCGATGACGCTGGTCGCGACGGCGATCAGGGCGGTATTGCCGAGCCAGGTGAAGAAGCGGGTGTGCTCCAGCACGAACGAGTAGTTGGAGAGAGAGATCTTCGACCAGATCCGGCCGGGGTGCAGATAGTCGCTCTTGTCGGGGCCGAGCGAGAGGAAGGCCAGCCAGGCGATCGGGAAGAGCGCGATCAGACTGGCGATGCCGAGCGCCGTGTGGGAGAGCACGGTGGCCCTGCGGCTCGGCCGGTCGCGGCGGAGTGCGCGGGCGGGGCGCCGTACGGCCGGCGCGGTGCGCTCAGCGGGTGAGGTCTCTGTGGTGAGGGTCGTCTGCGTCGACTGTGTCGTCATCGGGAATCTGCCTTCGTGTCTTCTGGTTTCCGGCCGCTTCTGGTTGCCGGCCGGGCTCAGCCGGCGGCCTTCTCGCTACGGGCCAGCCAGCGCCGGTAGAAGGAGGTGAAGACGATCAGGATGGAGAGCAGCAGCACGCCGTACGCCGCGGACTGGGCGTAGTCCCTGGGCTGCTGGCCGAAGCCGAGACGGTAGGCCCAGGTGACGAGGATCTGGGCGTCCGGTGCGCCGTTGCCGAACAGCAGGAAGATGATGGCGAACTGGTTGAACGTCCAGATGATGCCGAGCAGGACGACGGTGGAGCTCACCGAACGCAGGCCCGGCAGCGTGACATGGAGGAAGCGCTGCCAGGGGCTCGCGCCGTCCATCTCGGCGGCCTCGTACAGGTCGGCGGAGATCGACTGGAGTCCGCCGAGCAGCGACACCATCATGAAGGGCACACCGCACCAGGTGTTGACGATGATCGCGGCGAGCTGCTGGAAGTGCGGCTCCTCCAGCCAGGCGGGCTGGGGCAGATGGAGGCTGCCGAGGAGCGAGTTCACGATGCCGGAGTCACCGAGCATGATCCGCCAGGAGAAGACGGTGACGAAGGTCGGCACGGCCCAGGGCAGGATCAGCAGCATCCGGTAGAAGGTGCGGCCGCGCAGCTTCTGGTTGAGCAGCAGCGCCAGGCCGAGGCCGATGCAGTAGTGCAGGGCCACGCAGGCGGCGGTCCAGACGATGGTCCACAGGAAGTGGGACCAGAAGCGGTCCCAGGCCGTCGGCCCCCAGAGGATGTCCGCGTAGTTGTGCAGACCGATGAACCTGTAGGTGGCGTCGATGTGGTTGACGCCGATGGTGCGGGCCGAGTTGAGGCTGTTCGCGTCGGTGAGGGTCAGGTAGAGGCCCTGGACCAGCGGGTAGCCCACCAGGACACCGAGCACGACGACGACCGGGGCCGCCATCGCATAGGCGTACCAGTGCTTCTGCCAGGACTGCTTGATGCGCTGCACCGGCCCACGGCGCTCGGCGCGCGCGCCTGCGACGGCAACGGTCATCTTGACACCTTTTCCAGGGGGTTCGGCTCGACGTCCGGCCGCCGGATCCGCACGGTGGGGGGGGAGGGCGGGGCCCCGGGGAACAAAGGGGGGGTGGTGGGCCGACAGAAGGAGGAGCCAAACTAAAGAAATAAAACACAACCACAG
>NZ_JBHYWP010000069.1:0-45144 GCF_042751845.1 Streptomyces sp. NPDC059398
GGGCCGCTCGCCCGGGGCTCCGACGCGTCACGGCCCGGTGTTCACCGGTGGTGGTGCGTCCTGCTGTGGTCCGTCAGCAGGGACCAGATCACGAAGACGCCGATCGCGATGGCGATGAACGCCCAGATCGGCTGGTACGGCAGCCACATGAAGTTCGCCACGATGCTGATCGCGGCCATGAACACGCCGAGCCAGCGGGCCGGCGGGACGCCCATGAGGATGCCGAGGCCGGTGAGGGCGAGGACCACACCGATCGCCAGATGGGTCCAGCCCCAGGCCGTCAGGTTGAACTCGTACGCGTAGTGGCCCACGCGGGTGTAGACGTGGTCCTTCGCGATACCGACGATGCCGTTGAGCACGGCGAGTACGCCGTCCACGAACAGCAGCACACCGGCGAACAGGGTTCCACCACTTGCCCACTTGCTCCCGCTGCCCCTGTCGGGCTGTGCGTGGTGAGGCGTGGGCGCCCCGGAGGGGCCTGCGGGCTGAGCCATGAGAGCCTCCTTCGCCGGGTCGTCACGCTGTCCGGCGTCATTTCGACGCTCCTCCCGCACAGCACCGGCCACCAGCCCGATTGAGCCATTCGGGTGAGCCTCGGCTCCGGCCAGGGCGGTTCTCAGGGAGCCCCGGCGTCTCCTCGGGCGCCCTGCCCGCACCTCAGACAGCGGGCCCGCACATCGGGCACGCGTCAGGACCGCAGGCCGGCGGTGCGGGCGCCCATGGCCCCGCGACCGACGGGCCGAGGTTGTCCAGGCATACGTCCACGCCGTGCAGCAGGGAGTCGAGGCCATGACTGCCGCTCGCCTGCCAGGTGCGGACGGCGACCGTCAGGGCGCAGGCGTGCATCGACACCAGGAGCTGCGGCCGCGGGTCGGCCGGATCCGCGAGGCGCTCCCGTGCGGCGAGGACCCCGGCGAGTGCGTCCTGCTCGCTCAGCAGCACCTGGTGGAGGGAGACGAGCAGGCCGGGCGTGACCGCCACCAGACGCAGTACGGCGAGGCAGACCGGCGTCGAGCGGTACGCGGGAAGGGCCCGCGCCACCTCGGTGAGCGCCTGGCGCGTGGCCGCCCGCAGCGCGGTCAGCGGCGGCTCGTCCGGGGGCCTGCGGTCCAGCTCGCGCAGAGTGATCACGGCCATCTCCCGGAAGACCCCGAGCAGCACGTCCTCCTTGCCCGTGAAGTAGCGCAGCAGCGTCCGCTTGGAGACGTCGGCCGCGGCCGCGATGTCGTCCAGCGTGGTGCCGTCGAAGCCGCGGGAGCCGAACAGGTCGAGGGCCGCATGGCAGAGCGCGTCGCGGGTCCGGAGCTTCTTGCGGGCGCGCAGGCCGGCGGACGCGGTGCGTACGGCCGGGCTGGGTGGCATTCGGGTTCCTCCTGGGCGGGACTGCGTACCGGCGGCCCGGACCGTGCGCGGCCAGGGGCATGGGCGGCCCGGATGGTGGGCAGCCAGGGGATTCTGTCACCCGGTGCCATATGCTTTCGGGTGACACGCCTGTCCGGCTCACGGCGGCGGCGGTGGCATCGATCCCGTCAGGGGATCCCCAGGTGGACCGGACGTGGGGGTCATGACTGTGGGGGGCCGCAGGCCCTCCGACCGCTGCCGCCCGCTGCCCGCCGCCGCCCGGCGGGCCTGTCGAACCTGTCCGCGTTGCCTGGAGGAACGTCCCGTATGTCTCGTCCCATCCGTGTCGCGATCGTCGGTGCCGGTCCGGCCGGCATCTACGCCGCCGACGCCCTGCTCAAGTCCGACGCCGCCCAGGCCCCGGGCGTCTCCATCGACCTGTTCGAGCGGATGCCCGCACCGTTCGGGCTGATCCGCTACGGGGTCGCCCCCGACCACCCGCGGATCAAGGGCATCATCACCGCCCTGCACAAGGTGCTGGACAAGCCGCAGATACGTCTCTTCGGCAATGTGGACTACCCCGGCGACCTCACCCTGGACGACCTCCACCGCTTCTACGACGCCGTCGTCTTCTCCACCGGGGCCATGGCGGACCGCGCCCTGGACATCCCCGGGATCGGCCTCGACGGCTCCTTCGGCGCCGCGGACTTCGTCTCCTGGTACGACGGCCACCCGGACGTCCCGCGCACCTGGCCGCTGGAGGCCGAGAAGGTCGCCGTACTCGGGGTCGGCAATGTCGCCCTGGACGTCGCACGGGTCCTGGCCAAGACCGCCGACGAGCTGCTGCCCACCGAGATCCCGCCGAACGTCCACGCCGGGCTCCAGCAGAACAAGGCCGTCGAGGTCCATGTCTTCGGCCGCCGCGGACCCGCGCAGGCGAAGTTCAGCCCGATGGAGCTGCGCGAGCTCGACCACTCGCCGAACATCGAGGTCGTGGTCAACCCCGAGGACATCGACTACGACGAGGGTTCGATCGCCACCCGCCGCGGCGACAAGCAGGCCAACATGGTCGCCTCCACCCTGGAGAACTGGGCCATCCGGGACACCGGCGACCGGCCGCACAAGCTCTTCCTGCACTTCTTCGAGTCCCCGGAGGAGATCATCGGCGAGGACGGGCGCGTGGCCGGGCTGCGCACCGAGCGCACCGAGCTGGACGGCACCGGCAATGTCCGTGGCACCGGCCGCTTCACCGACTGGGATGTCCAGGCCGTCTACCGTGCGGTCGGCTACCGCTCGGACGAGCTGCCGAAGCTGCCCTTCGACGTGGCGTCCGGCACTGTCCCGCACGAGGCCGGGCGGGTGCTGGCCGCCGACGGCAGCCACCAGACCTCCGTCTACGTCACGGGCTGGATCAAGCGCGGGCCGGTCGGGCTCATCGGCCACACCAAGGGCGACGCCAACGAGACGGTCGCCTGCCTCCTCGACGACCACACCGCGGGCCGGCTGCCCGGGGCCGCCCTGCCGGAGCCGGACGCCGTCACCGACTTCCTGCGGGAGCGCGGCATCCGGTACACGACGTGGGACGGCTGGTACCGGCTCGACAGCCATGAGCGGTCCCTGGGCGAGGCGGAGGGGCGCGAGCGTGTGAAGGTCGTCGAGCGCGAGGACATGCTCGGCCACAGCGGAGCCTGATCCCACCCGGCTCCCGGGCTGCCCGGGACCGCATCGCACAGCGCAGCGGGGCCCGGCCGGAACACCGCCGCAGTCAGGCGGGATCCGGCCGGGCCTTCGCGGTCTCACCGGTCAGGCGGGTTCCGGCCGGGCCTCCGAGATCTCCAGGTGGTCGGCGTCGGCGCGTACGACGTCCGCCCGGCGCGGGGTGCCGGCGGCGGCCCGCAGTTGCGCGGCCGTGGTCTCCAGCGCGTCTGCGACGATTTGCGGCGACCGCGTGCCGGGGCGGGCTCCGGTCGTTCTCGGCCCGGCTGAGGAACGGCGACGAGGGGCCGCTGAGCGCGGCGGCCTCCGCGAGGGTACGGTCCAGGGGCCTGCACCGCCCTCGGATGCCCGGCCCGGTCCGGAGGGCAGGTCACCCTGCCCTACCCCTGGGCGAAGAAGGACTTCAGCCGCTCCGCCGCGTCGGGCGCGAGGCCCATCCTCTCCGTCTGCGCCGACCCTTCCGCGATCTCCGCCGTACGGTCGAACATCTCCGCCTCGTAGGCGGCGACGGCCGCAGCCGGATCGTCACTGTTCTCCACGATGGCCCGCGCCAGCAGGATGCCGTCCAGCATCGCCTGGTTGGCGCCCTCACCCACCGGGGGCATCAGATGTGCGGCGTCTCCCAGCAGGGTGACATCCGGGCGGGACCGCCACCGGGTGCCGACCGGCAGGGCCTCGATGTTCCGCCCCATGAGCGATCCGGGGTCACAGGCGTCGATCAGCCCGGTCAACTCGGGGGCCCAGCCGGGGAACAGGCCATGCAGACGCGCCACGGTTCGGGCCCACTCCGCGCCGCCGAACCCCTGGCGGCCGATCCAGCCATCATCGGTGCGGAGCGTCACCGAGACGCGGATGGAGCCGTCGCCGGACCGCTGCGCGCCCAGGTTGATGTTGTCGCCCAGGGCCATCAGGCTGCCCGGTCCGACGAAGTCCGCCACGTGCGGCTGCCGCCGGTCGGCGTCGGCGATCGTCAGCTGGAGGTAGGCGGACAGATGGACCGGCCGGGCGTCCGTGAGGAGGGTGCGGATACGGGAGCGCCCACCGTCCGCTCCGACGAGGAGATCGCAGTCGCCGTGGCCGCCGTCGGCGAAGAGCAGCCGGTGGCCGCCCGCGGGCAGTTCCTCGGTACCGGTCAGATGGCGCCCCCAGCGCAGGGCGCTGTCCGGCACCCCGGACATCAGCAGCTTCCGCAGGGCGCCGCGGTCGATCTCCGGCCGGGTGCCGCTGCCCGGCTCGGGGGCGTGCTCCCCCACGGTGCTGCCGGCCGGATCGAGGATCCGCAGGGCCTCGCCCTCGGGCCGGGCCTCGGCCCGGAACGCGTCGGCCAGCCCCAGCTCCGCCAGGGCCCGCTGCCCCGACCCGGGGTGCAGATCGAGTGAGCCCCCCTGCGCGCGGGCGTCGAGGCCGGTGTCCCGCTCGTACACGGTGGCTGGGATGCCCTGCCGGTGCAGCATCGCTGCCAGCACCAGGCCGCCTATACCACCGCCGACGACGGCGATCCTCGGCCTCTTCTCGGCGTCGGTCGTGACCCTGCCGATCGGGACCCTGTTGGTCGGGACCCTGTTGATCGGGACCCTGTTGATGGTGTCCATGCTGCCCTCCGGCCATCCCATTTCTGTACAGCGTACGGAAATTACCGTACATCGTACGGAACGATGACGGCGTACGGTAACCGTGTGGAGCTGATCTGGGAGCGCCCCGAACCGCGCGGCCGCACGGTGGTCCCCGTCGACCGGGGCCGGATCGTGGCGACCGCTGTCGCCCTGGCCGACGCCGAGGGTCTGTCCGGCCTTTCGATGCGCAAGGTCGGCGCCGAGCTGCGGGTCAGCCCGATGCGGCTGTACGGCTATGTCGCCACCAAGGACGAGCTGCTCGACCTGATGGCCGATGCCGTCTACGGCGAGATCGCGGCGGGAATCGGCGACTCCCCCGAGTGGGACGAGACACTCACCGCGATCGCCGTCACCACCCGGGAGTGCGCCCTGCGGCACGAGTGGTTCGTCGAACTGATCGGCGGCAGGCCGCACTTGGGCCCGAACGCCCTGACGGTGATGGAGGCCACCGCCACCGCCCTGGCCGGCGCCCTGAGCCCGGAGGGCGGCGACGGCGACGGCAACAGCAACAGCAACAGCAACAGCAACAGCCGCATCATGGCGGCCCTCGGTGTCTTCAACGCCTACCTCGTCGGCGCCGTCCGCAACGAGGTCACCGAACGGCGCGTCAGCCGGGAGAGCGGCGCCGACGAGGCACAGTGGCAGGCGTCGGTCGGGGACTACCTCGGCCGCCGGCTGGCGACCGGGCGCTATCCGACGACGGAGCGGATCCTCCGGGGGAAACCGGAGGGCGACCCCGCCGAGACCTTCGCCGAGGAAGTCGCGATCATCATCCGCGGCGTGACCCACACCGGCTGACCCGGGCGGCCGCCCAGGATCGTGCGCCCCTTCCCGCCGCTGGTCATGAGCGTCACCAGCCGCTGATCCCGCTTCCGCCCCAGGCCCCCCGTCCGCGGCCCCGGACCCGGCCGTGCGGCGTGGCGCGCTGTGACACCGGGTGTGTGGCGTTGACATGGTTGCGTACGGAGAGACCTGAACGAGCCCTGCGCCTCGGGAGAGGCCGACCGGGCAGAGGAGCGCTGCACATGAGTCTTCGGCTGAAGGGCATCACCCGCGACGAACACCTGGCCTTCATCAGGTCCCGGCCCTCGGCGAGCCATATGCAGGTTCCGTCGTGGGGCGAGGTGAAGCCGGACTGGCGGGCGGAGAGCCTGGGCTGGTTCGGCGCCGACGACCGGCTCGTCGGGGCGGGCCTGGTGCTGTTCAGGCCGCTGCCCAGGCTCAGGCGCTCCCTCGCCTATCTGCCCGAAGGCCCGGTCATCGACTGGCACGCGGCCGATCTGGAGCGGTGGCTGGAGCCGATGCTCGCCCATCTGAAGAGACGCGGGGCCTTCTCGGTGAAGATGGGGCCGCCCGTGGTCACCAGGCGCTGGGACACGGAGGCGGTCAAGGCCGCGATCGCCGACCCGGCCGCCGGGCGGCTGCGCGACGCGGACCCCACCTGGCACGACCCCCGGGCCCTGGACATCGCCGACCGGCTGCGCCGGATGGGCTGGCAGCAGACCGAGCCGGGCGGCGAGGACGGCTTCGCGGTGGGCCAGCCCCGCTATGTGTTCCAGGTGCCGTTCGCGGGGCGCTCGCTCGACCAGGTGCACCAGAGCTTCAACCAGCAGTGGCGGCGCAACATCAAGAAGGCCGAGAAGGCCGGCGTCACCGTCGAACGGGGCGGCTACGAGGACCTGTCCGCCTTCTACGGCCTCTACGCCGAGACGGCCGAGCGGGACAGGTTCATCGCCCGCCCGCTCTCCTACTTCCAGCGCATGTGGACCGTACTGACCGCCGAGGACCCCGACCGTATGCGGCTCTACCTCGCCCGCCACGAGGGCGAGATCCTGGCGGCGGCCACCATGCTGACGGTCGGGGAACACGTCTGGTACTCCTACGGCGCCTCCACCAGCCGTAAGCGCGAGGTCCAGCCGAACAACGCCATCCAGTGGCGCATGATGTCCGACGCCCACGCACTCGGCGCGGGCGTCTACGACCTGCGGGGCATCACCGACACCCTGGACGAGGACAACCACCTCCTCGGCCTGCTCCGCTTCAAGGTCGGCACCGGCGGCCACGCCGTCGAGTATCTGGGCGAGTGGGACTTCCCCCTCAACCGCTTCCTGCACAAGGCCCTCGACCTGTACATGTCCCGGCGCTGAGCCCCCGACCCGTCAGGGTGTGCCGAGCAGTTCCAGCGCCTCGGTCCAGCGGAAGCCGGCCGCGGGGTCCGGGGCCCCGGGCCGGCCCGGATCGTACGCGCTGAACAGGACGCCCATGGAGCGCAGCGCCTCCACGCTCCTGCGGTACGCGGGGTGGGCGGCCTGGGCCCCGTTCAGACAGGGCAGTACGGCGGTGGGGACGCGCGCGCCGAACGCCTCGCAGAGGATGCCGAGTGCCAGGGTGTCCGAGATACCGGCCGCCCATTTGTTGATGGTGTTGAACGTGGCGGGCGCCACCGCGATGGCGTCCGCCGGCGGCAGCGGACGCGGGTCCCCCGGGGCGCGCCAGGCCGACCTGATCGGGTACCCGGTCTGCGCCACCACCGCCTGCGCGTCGATGAAGCCGAGCCCCTGGGGGGTGGCGACGACCCCCACGTCCCACCCCTGCTCCTGTGCGGCCGCGATCAGCTCGCCCACCCCGCCCGCGATCCCGGACGCGCAGACGACGACGTAGAGGAAGGGCTTCTTCGGCCGGCCGACACGCTGGTTCCCGTCCCTGTTCCCGTCGGGCTGTTCCGTCATGTGGCCCCCAGCCTGCTGGTGAAGTGTGGTGTGCTGAGGGCCAGTCTGCGGTACGCGCGCTCCCCTCAGCGCGAGCCGATCGCCGCCACGAGTTCCGCGACCCCTTTCTCCCGCAGTACCTGGTAGTGGTCCCCGGTCAGTTCGACCACCGTGGGCGGTGTCGCCGAGTAGCCGGAGTGGCCCTCGATGAACGAGTAGTCGTCGCCGGACGCCTTGAAGACGGTGACGGGGGCCGTGAGCCGGCGCTCCAGCAACTCGGCGAAGGTGTAGTCGAATTCGTAGGTCGCCGCCACGATCCGGGTGATGCGGCGGATCACGCCCGGGTCGAGCGCGGGGACCGCTCCGTGGACGAACGCCACGAAGCCCTCCTCGTCGCGCACCGTGCGCAGGCACTCGGCCAGCTCCGGGCCGCCGATGCGTCCCAGGAACACCGAGAGCAGTACGGCGGTGTAGACGGGGTTGGTGAGGGATGCCTCGCGCGAGTACCGCTCGCCCTCCGCGAGTTCCACCGTCGGGTTGCCGGGGCAGATCAGCAGGACCTCGTCCACCTTGTGGCCGTCCCGCTCCAGCTGCCAGGCCGCCTCGAAGGCGACCCGGGCGCCGAAGGAGTACCCCCAGAGCGTGTACGGGCCCTCGGGCTGCACGGCGCGGATCTCCGCGATGTCGGCCGCCGCCATCTCGCCGATGGTGGCGAAGGGGCGCTCCCCTTCGTTGATGCCGGCCGCCTGGATGCCGTAGAACGGTCCGCCCGCCGCCGAATCGGCCGCCAGCGTACGGAGGTTCATCGGGTATCCGCCGAGGCCCGGCCAGCAGAAGACCGGCTTCCCCGCGCCGTTGTCGTGCAGCGGCAGCAGCCGGGACGAGGGCGCGGGCGAGTCCTGGACGACCCGGGCCGCCAGGTCGGAGAGGCGCGGGCACTCGAAGAGGGCCTGGAGGGGCAGCGCCGTGCCGAACTCGCGGTTGACGCGATGGGTGAGGGTGACCGCCACCAGGGAGTTGCCGCCGCGGGCGAAGAAGGTGTCCGCCATCGAGACGTCCGGGTACTTGAGCGCCGCGCCCCACAGGGCTGCGAGTCTCCGCTCGGTGTCCGTCGCGGGCGCCACATGCGGCTCCCCCGGCGCCCCCGCGTCGCGCACCGCGTCCGAGGCCGCGAGGGCGGCCATGTCCACCTTGCCGTTGGCGGTGAGCGGCAGTGCGTCCACCACCTGCACCCGGTCCGGGATCATGTAGTCGGGCAGCAGCCGCACCAGGTCGTCGCGGATCATCTCGGTCGGGCCGCGCATATGGACGGAGTCCTCGCGCATCCCCTGCGACGTCAGCTGTTCGTCGCTCACCCGGCCGCCGATGAAGAAGTACGAGGGCCCCGGGGCGATGCCGGCCCCGGCCAGCAGGTCGTCCAGGCGCAGGGCGGCGGGCAGCGGGTTTCCGCTGCGGGACGAGTAGCCGGAGGACATCAGACCGAGCCGCAGCCCGTTGCACTGGAGATGGTGGAGGAGTCGGCCCAGCACCACGTAACGCAGCCAGGGGCGTTCCTCCCGGCTGACGGCGGAGATGCCGAACGACGCCGTCCCGTACACGCCCTGGTTGATGGCGATCACATCGCGGCGGCGCACCACATCGGCGGATATGGGGTGCAGTTCGCCGCCGGAGTACCGGTACGTTCCCTCCGCGAGCCCGGCGACCCGGTCGCCGTGCGCCTGGACGAAGAGGTCGACGGCGAGGTCCGCGGCGGGGGTGCCCGCACCGGCCGTGGCGGGCACCAGGTCGAAGGCGCCCATGTAGTGGTCGTCGGCCGCCGCGCCCACCAGCGCGGGGAACGCCGTGTCCAGGCCCGCCGGGCGCACGGCCAGGCCGTACGCGGGCAGCACCCGGTCGAGTACACCGAGCAGGTGCCCGGCCTCGAACTCCAGCACCTCGTCGATGTTGTTGCTGTAGACGGCGGCGATGGCGGCCCGCCGGCCCAGCAGATGGACGCGGGTCCCGCAGGCGCCGCCGCCCGGGGCGTCGGCGAAGCGCACCAGCGCGTGGCGTGCCGGGTGGAAGTAGTACAGGCCCGCTCCGAGGCCACGGCTCCCGTCGGTCTCCAGGTGGATCTGGGTGGCGTAGAGGGCACCGGGCGAGGCGTAGGCGTACTTCGGGAGGAGCCGCTCCTCGCTGTGGAACGGTCCGAACCAGCGCAGCAGCTCGCCGAGCGAGTCGAGGTCGAGACCGCGTGCGGCCGGGGCGGGGGCGGATGTCGCGGTCGTAGCCGCAGACGGTGACGGTGCCGGTGCCGGTGCCGGATCTGCCGCCGGTGCCGGTGCCGGATCTGCTGACGGTGACAGGAGGCGTACGAGGTCGTCCCGGGTCACGGGCTCGGTGCCGTCGTGGAAGCGGTAGGTCTTGCGCGCGAAGACCTCCGCGCGCTGCGCGGCGCTGCCCTGCGCGCCCGGCAGGGCCACCGCGGGCAGCCCGGCCAGCTCCTCGTCGGTCCGGACGCCGGGGTGGGAGAGCTGGGCCCGCACCTGGAGGCGGCTGGCCTTGGACTGGTGGTGCGACCCGTGGTTGCCCTGGTCCATCAGGGCGGCCTCGCGCGGGTTCAGCTCCACGCAGGCCACCAGGGTCTGCCAGCCGGTGCCGGGTGCGCTGGTCACGACGGCGGCGGCCCTGCGGACCCAGGTGTGCTCCTCGACCGCCGACGCGACTTCCTCCAGCTCGACCCGGTAGCCGCGGAGTTTCACCTGGCTGTCGATGCGGCCGGAGAACTGCAGGGTGCCGTCCGGATTCCAGGAGACCAGGTCGCCGGTGCGGTAGAGCGGGCCGTCGGGGGAGAGCGCGCTCCGTACGAAACGCTGCGCCGTCTGCTCCGGGAGGTTGAGATAGCCGCGGGCCACCTGGGCGCCGCCCAGGTGGAGTTCGCCCTTCTCGCCGATGTCGACGGGCCGGCCCTGGTCGTCCAGTACGAAGGCGGTGACCCCGTCCACGGGCGTCCCGATCGGCACGGTCGTGGCCGGTGCGCCGCTCTCGGGCGGGCCGGACGCCACCACGTGGGCGGTGGCGTTGATGGTGCACTCCGTCGGACCGTAGAGGTTGACCAGCGACACGCCGGGCAGCGCGGCGGCGAACTCCCCGGCCAGCGCGGTGGTCAGCGCCTCGCCACCGCAGAAGACCCGGCGCAGTGAGGCGCACCCGGTGAAGCCGTCGGTCTCCAGCAGCGCCTGGAGCAGCGTCGGGACGCACTGGAGCGTCGTCACCCCGTGCTCGCGCACCAGGGCGACCAGCGCGTCGGGGTCCCGGTAGACGTTCGGCAGGCCCGCCACCACCGCGCCGCCCACGGCGGGGGCGAGGATCTCCCACTGCGCCGCGTCGAAGCTCATGGGGGTCTTCTGCAGGATCCGCACATCGGGGCCCAGATGGCCGGTCGACCGCAGCCAGGTCAACTGCGAGACGACAGCGCGGTGTTCGATCATCACGCCCTTGGGGCGCCCGGTCGAACCCGAGGTGTAGATGACATAGGCGAGGTCCTGCGGCCGGGCGGCGGACAGTGGGGCGGCCGTCTCACCGGCCGCCGACGGCCCGGCCGGCCGCTCACCCGCGGGCCCGTCCAGGACGATCACGGTCGCCTGCGGGCCCGCGAGGGCCCGCGCCCTGTCGGCCAGGTGGGACTGTGTGACCAGCAGCCGCGTCCCGGAGTCGCGCACCATGAACCGTAGGCGCTCCTCCGGATACTCGGGCGACAGGGGCAGATAGGCACCGCCGGACGCGAGGATCCCCCACACCCCGATCACCAGGTCGGCCGAGGGTTCCGCGTACAGGCCAACGGTGACATCGGCCCCGGCGCCGAGGCGGGCCAGCCGGTGCCCGAGTGCCTCCGCCGCGCCGACGAGTCCGCGCCGGGTCAGGCGGCCGCCCGGGTGTTCCAGCGCGGTGGCACCGGGGTGCGCGTCGGCCTCACGTCTGAGCAGGTCGAAGAGGGCCGGTTCGTGGAGAGGGGCGGCGGCCGCCCGGACTGTCGGGTGGGTCTGAGTCTCCATGGGATCCTTCGTGGCACGAGGTGCCGTGGCGTGGTCCTGACACGGCAACGGTCTGCGGAACGGACACGGCAACGGGTCTACGGAACGGACTAGGTGGGGGGCTCACCCGACGCGGGACGGCGGCACCGTGACGCTCGCTCCGTGGGTCCCCCGTCGGAGCCGGGCCGCCGAATCCCCAGGCTCCGTACGGCCGTTCTCCATGGACCCGCGGCCTCCGGCACGGCGCCACGCGGGTGGAGCCGGAGCCGCCCCGGTACGTTTCCGCTACGTCCGGTACGGGGGCGTTCCGCCGCCTTTGCGAGGCACCACACCGGAGGCCGCGGGCCGGTCAACAACGATCAGCCGGACGGTTCCTGGTGGTCGCTAAGAGTGTGCGTGCGGTTATTCCCGATCACCTCCTGTCCGGATCCCGATCGGGGGTAACCGCCTAGACTCTCCCCGGACGCCTCTCCTGCCAGGGTGTTTGGCGTCCACAAGGGGGGACGGGGTATGGACGAGAAGGAAGACCCGGTGGCGCATTTCAATGTCCTCGGGTCGTTGGAATGCTGGGCCGGGGGGAACCGCGTGCACGCCGGAGGGCCGGTGCACGAGCGCGTCCTCGCGATGCTGCTGCTGGAGAACGGTCATGTGGTGCCGGTGGCGCGCCTGGTGGACGCGGCCTGGGACGAGGAACCGCCCACCACCGCTTCCCACCAGATCCGCAAGGCGGTGGCCGCGCTCCGCAGCCGGATACCGGGCGGCCGGGACCTGTTCCTCACCGACGGCCCCGGTTACCGCGCCGCCGTCCCCGACGAGCAGCTCGATGTACGGGTGTTCTCCCGCTCCGCCCGGCAGGGCGCCCAGGCGCTCGCCGAAGGCGACCCGGTCAGGGCCCGCGGTCTGCTCCAGGCGGCCCTCGCCCTGTGGCGCGGTCCGGTGCTCGCCGGGGACGGCGGCGAGGTCATCGCGGTCGCCTCCACCCCGCTGGAGGAGCGGTGGCTGACCGCCGCCGAACAGCTCTTCCGGATACGCCTCGACGACGGGGAGGCCGCCGAACTCGTGGGCGATCTGCGGGCCGCCGTCGCCGCCCACCCGCTGCGCGAGACGCTGCGGGGCCAGCTGATGCTGGCCCTCTACCGGTCACAGCGGCAGGCCGAGGCCCTCAAGGAGTACGAGGCGGTCCGCTCGATGCTCCGCGACGAGCTGGGGGTCGACCCGGGCCCGCACCTCAAGGCCCTCCACCAGGCCATCCTCCAGGAAGCCCCGGAGGCCGCGGCCCCGGAACGCGCCCGGCGCCCCGCGCCGCCCGACACCGGCCACGCCGAACCGGGAGACGACCTTCCGGGGCCCCGTACGCTCCCCAGCGACCTGGGCGACTTCACCGGCCGCCAGGCCGAGTTGGGCAGGCTCCTCGCGTACGCCACCGCGCCCGAGCCGGCGAACGGACTGCGGGTCGTCGCCGTCGACGGCATGGGCGGCTCCGGCAAGACGACGCTCGCCGTGCACGCCGCGCACCGGCTGGCCGACCGCTACCCGGACGGCCAGCTCCACATCGACCTGCGGGGGTACACCCCGGGCGAGCAGCCGTTGCGGCCCGCAGCGGTCATCTCGACCCTGCTGGGCGCGCTGGGCGTCGCGCCCGAGCGGGTGCCCGAGGACGACGCGGGCCGGGACGCGCTGTGGCAGTCGACGCTCACCGGCCGCCGCATCCTGCTCCTCCTGGACAACGCGGCCGACCTCTCCCAGATCAAGCCGGTCCTCCCGGCGTCGCCGGGCGCACTGGTCCTCGTCACCAGCCGGGTCCGGCTGGTCGACCTCGACGGGGCGGACTGGATCTCGCTCGGTGAGATGACCCGCGAGGACAGCACCGCCCTCATCGCCCGGACCCTCGGCCAGGACCTCGCCGACAGCGACCCGGAGGCCACCGCGGCGCTCGCCGGGCTCTGCGGCCATCTCCCGCTCGCCCTGCGTATCTCCACCGCCCGGCTGCGCAACCGGCCGCGCTGGACGGTCCGCAATCTGGTGGACCGGCTCAGCGACGAGTCGCGCCGTCTGGACGAACTCCACTCCGGGGACCGGGGCGTCGCGGTCAATCTGCGGCTGTCGTACCAGGCGCTCGACCAGTGGCACCGGACCGCCTTCCGCCTGCTCGGCCTGCATCCCGGCACCCATGCCGATGTCCACTCGGCGGCGGCCCTGCTCCAGGTCGGCATCCAGGAGGCCGACGAGGTCCTGGAGAACCTGCTCGACATGCACCTCCTCCAGCAGCACGAGGTCGGCTCGTACGCCTTCCACGACCTGGTGGGGGCGTTCGCGAGAAGCCTGCGCAACGACGGGACGCGGACGGCCGACGTCACCGCCTTCGAACGCCTCCTGGACTTCTGGTTCCTGGCGACGGAGCGGGCCTGCGCCGTGCTCTTCCCCGGCCGCGCGGAGTACCCGGCGCCCGGCCGGGAGCCGGCGGCCGAGGCCGAGTTGCCGCGCCTCGACACCCCGGAGCGCGCCCGCGCCTGGTTCGACCGGGAGCTGGACTCGCTGAAGGCCGCCGTGCGCATCGCCCATGAGTGGGGGCTCCACCGGCATGCCGTGGGGCTCGCGCGCAATGTGGTCTTCCATCTCAACCTGCGCAGCCGTACGGAGGAGTTCCACGAGGTCTCGACGGTCTCGGTGGCCGCCGCCCGCGCCCTCGGCGACGCGCTGGCCCTCCGGATGAGCCTCTCCAACCTGGCGGCCGCCCAGTGGAAGCTGGGCCGTCTCAGGGAGGGGGCCGAATCGGCGCACGAGGCAGTGGAGACCGCCCGGCGTATCGGCGACCGGCGGGGCGAGGCGTTCAGCCTCGATCTGCTGGGGCTGCTCCATATGTCGCTGGGCGACCTCTCGACCGGACGGCACCATCTGCGGCAGAGCGTCGCCCTTCATGTGGCGACCGGCAACGCGGGCCAGGAGGCGACGGCGCTGTGCAACCTCAGTACGGTCAGCACCTGGCTCGGTGACCTGGAAGAGGCGACCCGGGCCGCCGAGCGGGCCCGCGCCATCTACCGCAGGCTCGGCGACCGCGACAACGAGGTGGCCGCGCTCAACGACCTCGCCATCGCCCATCTGCAGAGGGGCGATCCGCAGGCCGCCCGCCGCTGTGTGGCGGACACCGAGGAGATGGTCGACGAGAGCCGGATGCCGGAGAACCTGGCCCTGACCCTGGTGCTGGCCGCGGACGTCCACCACCGCCTGGGGGACGCCGAGGGAGCGGGCAGCAGGCTGGACCGGGCGCTGACGCTGGCGAGATCGCGCGGCACACCGATCCGGCGGGCCACGATCGAGAACATCGCGGGCTTCGTGCATCTGCGGCGCGGCGAACCGGAGACCGCGCTCGCCCTGCACCGGCACGCCCACCGGTCGTCGGAGTCGATCGGCTACCGCTTCGAGCAGGCGCGGGCGCTCACCGGGATGGCGGCCGCGTCCGTGGCGCTGGGATTCGGCGCGGAGGCAACGGAGTTCGGACGGCGGGCCGAGGAACTCTTCGAGCGGATGCGGGTACCGGTCACGGGGCGGCCGACGGTGAAGCCTGAGGCGTTCCACGACCGCACGGCGAAAGCCTGAGGCGCCCCGGCCGGACGGCCGAAAGCCTGAGGCGCCCCCGGCCGGGCGGCGGGGGGCGCCTCAGGGTGGTGCGGGTGGCGGCCGGGCGGCCGACGCGGCCGCTGGTCGGGGCGGCGGTCCGGTGGCTGGTGACAGGTGACCGGTGGCCGATGACCGGCGGCCGGTGCGTACGGCTTTCGGCGCCGGACGCGTACGGCCTCCGGCGGCCGATGTCCGGTGTCCGGCGCTCGGCGAGCGGCGTCCGGCGATGGGCATCCTGCGCTCGGCGAGGGCGTCCGGCTGTCGGCGCTCGGCGGCCTGCGCTCGGCGTCCGGCGTCCGGCGTCCGGCTCAGACGACGGGGGCGCCGCTGGCCGTGGTGCCGGGACCGGCGTTGGTGTCCGTCGTCGCGCCCGGACCGGCGTTGGTGTCGACGGTCGCGCCCGGGCCGGCATTCGTGTCCGTCGTCG
The DNA here is from genome assembly GCF_042751845.1 of Streptomyces sp. NPDC059398. NCBI lineage: Bacteria > Bacillati > Actinomycetota > Actinomycetes > Kitasatosporales > Streptomycetaceae > Streptomyces > Streptomyces sp. NPDC059398. The sequence goes on from NZ_JBHYWP010000069.1 coordinate 15,437, forward strand.
TACCGGGCCCCGCATTGGTGTACGGGGTCAGCCCCGGCCCGGCGTTCGTGCGGCCGGGACCGGCGTTCGTCGCGCTGACCACCGTGTGCTGTGCGTTTCCGGCGTGCGCGCCGGTGCCGAGTGCGACGGCGAGGACGGTGGCGAGTGCTCCGAAGAGGACGGTGGCTCTGTGACTGGGCATCGGCTCTTCATTTCCTGTTCACGCGGTGTGGAAGGAGGACGAACAGATCGTCACAGGGCCCGTTCCCCGATGGTTCCCGTTCGGCGACCAGCCCCCGGTAACGGCCCGCGCCCGTCCGCGTACAGGGTGTTCGTGCTCCCTCGGGCGGCCCCCTCAGACGATCACCGTCTCCGTCTCGAACCGCGCCCCGAGCGCCCGCAGCCGCCGCTCGCACTCCTCCCGCGTCGGCCCCGAGAGGACGGCCGCCGCCAGGAAGTCGGCCGATCCCGCCGCACCGTCCAGCACCTGGCCCGGCTCGGCGAACACCCCGAAGAACTCCACCCACGGGTCACCGGGGTGCGACGGCACACCCGTCACCCGGCCAGGCCGCTTCATCAGCAGCACCTGCCCCGCCATGCACCGGGGCGCGGGCCGCTCCCCGGCCTCCACCGCGATCCCGAGGTCGCCGAGGCCCACTTCCGCACGGGCCGCGCAGCGGGCCGGGTTGACGCCGAAGAGCGCGGTCAGCACCTCACGGATACGCGCACCGCCGGGCCTGGCGGCCACCTCGCAGAGCACGAGGCGGTCGTCCGGGGTGTGGAACGCCTCCAGGTGGAAGGCGTGGGTGCGCGGGCCGTCCAGCGCCGCCAGCGTGGTGTCGGCCATCCGCAGCAGCCGCCCGGTCAGCGGGTCGTCCGGCTCCAGCGTGAGATCGACCCGGGCGCCCGGATCCGCCTGGAACGAGGCCAGTTCGTACTGGTACTGGGACGGCCAGGCGAGCACCGTGACCCCGTCCACGACCAGCCCGTCGACATGGCACATCCGGCCCGGCACCCACGCTTCGAGCAGCAGGTCGTCGCGGGGCGCGGCGCCGACGGGGAACACCTCGGCCACCGCCCGCGCCAGCTCGTCCTCGCCGCGCAGCACCCGCAGGCCCCGCGATCCGAACCCGTCCCGGTCCTTGAGCACCACCGGAAGCCCGTGCCCGGCCACGAAACGGGCGACATCGTCGGCGTCGGCGGGCACGGTGTGCGGGGCGACCTCCACCCCGGCCGCGACGGCCCGTTCCTTCATCAGCGCCTTGTCGCGGAACGGCCGCACCTGCTCCGGCCGTGCCCCCGGCAGACCGAGCTTCTCCCGTACGGCGGCGGCCAGTTCGAGATCGCCCTCGTGGAACGCGACCACCTGGCGTACGCCGAACTCGGCGGCCAGCTCCAGGGCCCGCCGCACCACCCGCTCGCCGTCCTCGAAGTCGGGCAGCACCTCCAGATGCCGGTAGCCCCCCGGGCCGTCCGGCAGGCGTTCGCCGGCCGCGCGGATCCGGTCGCCCGCGGCGAGCAGCACCACGCCGCCCGGCGCGTCGGACAGCCAGTCGTCGAACGGGAACGGACCCAGCGGGTTGCGGTGCAGGACCAGGACGCTCATGCGGTCACCCCCGCCAGGGCGCGGTCACCCGCGACCTCGATCCGGATGTGGTCGGCGGCCAGCCGCTCGCACAGCCCGACCGCCGCGTCGGTGTCCGCGGCGCGCACCGCGACATGACCGAGCCGGTCCCAGTTGTCGCGCACCGGCCGGACCGTGTCACCGGGCTCGACCGCCACCTCGACCGACAGCACCCCGGGGTGCGCGGCCACGTCGGACACCCCGCCGACCGCCACCACCCGCCCGGGGTCACGCAGCAGGAACCGGGTGCAGGCCGCGGCCCGGGCGCGGGGCGCCCCGGTCAGCTCCGGCACCAGTCCGAGCGGCCAGGCCACCCCGTACGAGGTGAGGTCGAAGTCGTATGCCTCGCGGACCAGTTCACCGATCTGCCCGCCGCCGACCCGGTTGTGGCCCTCGATGACGACCGGGCCGCGCCCGGAGAGCCGGACCTCGGTGTGGCTCGGGCCGTCCGTCACGCCCATCACGGTGAGGAACTCCACCACGGCCCCGGTGAGCGACGCATGGTCGTCGCCGGTCAGACGCGCCGGTACGGCGTGGCCCAGCTCGGCGAAGTGGGACTCGTCGACGAGCTTCTCGGTGACGGCGATCACGGTGTGCGAGCCCGCGAAGCTGAACGCCTCGACGCTGAACTCCGGTCCTTCGATGTACGCCTCCATCAGGAAGGCGGTCACGGTGTACAGCGTCGAGCCGCGGTCGGTGCGCCCGCCCCTCAGCTCCTCGATACGGGCCCAGGCGCGGTCGGCGTCGGCGGCGTCGGCCACCCGTATCAGCCCGAAACCGGCCGTGGTGTCGGTCGGCTTCACGATGAACGGGTATCCGGCCAGCTCCCCGAAGGCGGTGAGCGAGGCCCGGTCGGTGACCTGCTCGCACTCCACCGTCAGCCGGGAACCGGCCTCCCGCAGCCGGGCACGCATCCGGCCCTTGTCCCGCAGCCGGACCGTCGCCGCGTGCGGGGTGCCGGGGAAACCCAGCTCCTCGCGCAGCCGGGCCGCGACGGCGAGACCGCCCTCGGTGAGCGAGACCACTGCGTCGAACCGCCACACCTGGTGTGCGGCGCCCGCCAGCGGACGCACGGTCTCCCAGTCGGTGTAGTCGATCATCAGCAGCGCGTCGGCGGCAGCGGTTTGATGTGTCGTCAGCTTGTCGGGGTGCTGGATCATGACCACACGCACGCCCAGTTCCTTCGCACGCTCCAGATGGCGGTCGGTGCCGCCGACCAGGAGCAGGGTCTTCGCAGTCATCGCAGGGCCCCTTCGGGGGTCGAGGTGGGCAGGGGGGCGTCGTCGCGGTGGATCTCGACCCGGATGGCGGCGCGCACGGCGGCGATCCGCGCCCGGGCCTCGGCGGGCGTCGACGCGTCGACGACCACATGGCCGTGGCGGCTCGCGGAGTCGGTGGTGGGCGGCAGCACATCGCCCGGCCGGAACCGGAAGGTGAGGGCGTGGACGTACGGCAGGGCCCGCGCATCCGCGAGGCCGGTCACGGATGCCAGGGTCCCGGCGGTGAACTCGAAGAACCCGACCGCCGCGTACCGGCCGGACACGGTACGCGGCACCTCGTCGCCGGCCAGCGCCCGGAAGATGGCGGCCTCCAGGTCGAAGCCGTACGCCACGTCCACCAGAAGCGGGATACGGTCCCCGCCGAGCCGCGCCTGCGACTCGACCACCCGGGGCCCTTCGGCGGTGAGGATGACCTCGGTGTGCGCCGGGCCGAATTCGTAGTCGGCGAGGTCGAGTAGCGCGGCGACGGTGGCCCGCACCGCCGCGGTGTCCGCTTCGGGCAGCGGCGCCGGGTGGATGTGGCCGCGCTCCACGAAGCACGGCGGGCCGCTGGTCTCCTTCGCGGTGATGCCCACGACATGGTGCTGGCCTGCGACGGTGAGTGTCTCCACGCTGTACTCGGGCCCGCGCAGATACTCCTCGACCACGAAGGGGCCGGTCAGTCCCGCCGCCTCGATCCGGTCCGCCCAGCCGGCCAGGTCGGCGGGGGAGTTCAGCAGCGCGACACCCCGGCTCCCGGCCGACCTGGCCGGTTTGACGACGCACGGGAAGCCGATGCCCCGCGCCGCTTCGTACACATCGGGACATCGCCCGACCTCGGCCACCCGCACCGGGGAGACCCCGTTGCGGTTGAGGAGTTCCCGGGTGGCGGCCTTGTCGTTGAGGAGCCGCACCGATTCGGCGCTGTTGGGCGAGAGCCCGAGCCGCTCGGCGACCCGCACCACCGGCACCATGCTGGCCTCGCTGCCCAGATGCAGGACATGGCCGACCCGGTGGGCGAGCGCCGTCTCCTCGACGAGGGCGCACAGCGCGTCCTCGTCGTCGAAGTCCACCAACAGCAACTCCTCTGAGTGCTCGGCGACTTCGCGCAGATATCCGGCGTCGCGCAGCGACGGGTCCCAGATCGACCAGACCCGGAATCCGGCGTCGACGGCCTTGCGGACGAGCTGGTGGTACGGCATGACCATCAGCAGCCGTCCGGCGTCGCGTCGTTCGGTCATGAGGTCGCTCCCTTCGGCTGGGGTGCCGCTGCCACGGTGGCCTTCACGGGCACGGCGGCCCGGCTCTCGCGCAGCCGCAGCAGCGAGCGGTAGAGCACGATCGCGGCGACCCCGAACATCCCGTACAGGAGGCTGATGCCGAGCGGCGGCACGAGCGCGCCGAGCGTGACGAAGAGCGATCCGACGAGCAGCCCGATCCGGGCGTTCAGGCCGTAGGCCGCCATGTACTTGCTGCGGGCCGCCGGGTCCACCAGGTCGGCCAGGATGGCCTGCTTCACGGGGACGTTGACGACCTCGCCGACGGTGAGGACGACCGCGGCGGCGATCAGCACCCAGCCGGAGTCGCTCACCGCCCACACCATGTAGCCCGCGGTGAAGAGGGCGATGCCGACGTAGAGCCTGGCCCGGTCGGACAACTTGCGGAACAGGGAGTTGGCGAACAGGGCGAGCGCCACCACCAGCGCGGTGTTGACGGCCCGCAGCACGCCGAGCATCGCCACCCCGTCCAGCCTCGGGGTCCACGCGCCGAGGCCGGCCAGGGTCTGCCGGGGGAAGTGGGCGGAGAGCCGCACCGCGATGTAGTAGCTGATCTGCACCTCGATGGAGCGGGTGAGGACCGCGGCGACCAGCAGCCGGAAGAAGACGTGGTCGCGCGCCACCGACAGATAGCCGCGCAGCATCGGCATGATGCCGCCCGCGGGCGGCTCGACGGCGTCCGGTGTGCCCGCGAGTGCCGGGTCGAGCGAGGGCGCGGTCTCGGCCAGCCACCGCCAGGTGACGAACGCGGTGAGGACGGAGAGCGCGGCGCCGCCGGTCAGCAGCAGCGCGAAGTGCCCGCCGTAGAGGAAGCCGCCGACGAGCGCGCCGACGGTGAACGCCATGTTGATCGACCAGTAGTTGATCGTGTAGACGAGCGGGCGGCTCTCCGGTGTGGAGACGTCCACCATCATCGCGTCGGCCGCGGGGGTGGCGGCCCCGGAGAGACAGGTGTTGACCAGGTAGAACACGAAGGTCGCCACACCCGACTGCCACCAGGGCGAGTTGGCGAGGGCCAGCGCGGCGAAGGAGACGGCGGCGCCCGCCTCACCCGCGACGAGCAGTGGCTTGCGGCCGACGATGTCGGCGAGATGGCCGCCGACGAAGTTGCTCGCGATGCCCGCAGCGGCCACCAGGAGGGTGAGCACACCGGCCGCCGCGGCCCCGTACAGCGCCGCCAGGTGGATGACCATGAGCGGCACCAGCATGACCGAGAGCAGCCGCTGGACGAAGCCGACGCCCATCCGCAGCTTGATGTTGGGGTGGAGCTGACGGAAGTTCACGACACCCCGCCCCTGGGCGGTTCCGCGCCGGCCGGCCGGGGGTCCGTGGGTGGCTGGGCACCGGCGGACTGTGGGGTACCGGCGGGCGGCTGGGCGTCGCCCGCGTCGGCCAGCTCGCCGCCCATACCCCAGTAGCCGCGGTCCACGTCCCGTACCAGGACGGTCACCGCCGCCGTGGGGCAGCCCGCGACGCGGCTGACGGTGTCGGTGACCTCCTTGACGAGTTGCGCGCGCTGCGCACGGTCGTTGCCCTGCCACCAGTCCACTGTGATCACCGGCATGTCGAGCCTTTCCGAAGAGGGGGGAAGAAAGGGGGGGAAGAAAGGGGGAAGAAGAAGGGGACGGAGGTGGTCCGGCGGCTCAGGAGGCGCCCCAGAGGCTCAGGTAACGCTCCCCCGTGTCGGGGAAGACGGTGACCACGGTCCTGTCGGCGTACTCCGGCTTGGCGACCAGCTGGGCGCAGGCGTGGGCCACCGCGCCCGCGGAGACCCCGGCGAAGATGCCCTGGCTGCGGGCGAGTTCACGGGCGGCGTCCAGCGCCTCCTCGTCGCCGACGGTCATCACCTGGTCGATCAGCGAGACATCCGTGGTGGGCGCGACGAAACCGCCGTTGAGCCCCGGGATACGGTGCTGGCCCGCGGTGCCGCGCGAGAGGACCGGGGAGTTCTCCGGCTCCACCGCCACGACATGCACCGAAGGCGACTGTTCCTTCAGGTACTTGGCGATACCGGTGAGCGTGCCGCCCGTCCCCACCCCGCACACCAGCACATCCACCTGCCCCGCGGTGTCGGCCCAGATCTCGGGTCCGGTGGTCTCGTAGTGGGCGGCGACGTTGTCCTGGTTCTCGTGCTGGCACGGGAACCACGCACCGGGCGTCACCGCGTGCAGCTCCTCCGCCCTGGCGATCGCGCCCGGGTATCCGTCGGCCTGCGGGGTCTGCACCACCTCGGCGCCGAGCGCCTTCAGCAGCGCCACGCGCTCGGCGGTGGCGCTGTCGGGGAGCACGATGACGCACCGGTAGCCGCGGCTCGCCGAGAAGGCGGCGAGGGAGATACCGGTGTTGCCGCTCGTCGCCTCGATGACGGTGCCGCCGGGGGCGATGTCGCCACGGCGCTCGGCGTGCCGCAGCATCGAGAGCGCCGCACGGTCCTTGCTGCTGGAGAGCGGGTTGGCCGACTCCAGCTTGGCGAGCACGGTGGCGCCGGGTACGGCGCCCTCGACCCGCAGCCGGACCAGCGGCGTACCGCCCACGAGGTCCTCGATGCTCTCCGCGATACGGGGGCGACGGGTGTCGCGGGACTGCTCGGTGGTGCGCGGGTTCTCGGTCGTACGGGGAAGCCCGGTGCTGCCGGTGCTGCCAGCGCTCTCGGTGCTGCCAGCGCTCTCGGTGCTCTCGGTGCTCTCGGTGCTCTCGGTGCTCTCGGTGCTCTTCACTGTGTTCTCCACGTCGTCGGGCCGCGCGGCGCTCTCACGGGCCGCACGAGGAGGGGCGGAAGCTCTGCTGAGGAGGGGCGGACGCCCCCGCGGGGGTTACCAGGAACCGGCGGACGCGGTCACGGCATAGCTCTCGGACACGGGCCGCCGGCCCCCGCCCGCCGTATGCACCACCGCGGTCGGGGCCAGCACCCGCGCCCCCGCCGGCACATCCCGGTGGACGAGCGCCTGCGCACCGATCACGGCGTGGTCGCCGACGGTCACAGGGCCGAGGACGGTGGCGCCGGTGCCCAGCACCACATGCCGGCCCACCACGGGGTGGCGGCGCTCGCCCACCGGGCGGAGCACATCGCTCCACCAGCCGACCGCTCCCAGCGTCACCTGGTGGTAGAGCGTCGAGTCGGCGCCGACCGCGGCGGTCTCCCCGATGACGACGGCCGCCCCGTGGTCGATGAAGACCCGGCGTCCGATGCGCGCCCCCGGGTGGATCTCCACCGCTGTCGCGCGCCGTGCCGCCGCCGCCACCAGCCTGGCGGGCAGCCGCATCCCCCGGCGGTGCAGCCGGTGTGCGATCCGGTGCGCCCAGAGCGCGGGGAGTGCCGCGTGCAGCAGGCCCTCACGCCGGTTACGGATCGAGGGGTCACGGGCGACGACCACGTCGAGGTCCTCCCGCAGCGTGCGCAGCAGCCCCAGCTCGGCGGTGTCCGGCTCCGCGCCCGTATCCGCGCCAACGCCCGTACCGGTAACCGCACCCGCGGCCCCAGCAGCGGCCAGGCCGCTGCCCGCCCCCGAAGGCCGCTTCACACCGGCACCGTCTCGCGGGGCCCGACCGCAGCGAGCAGGGCGTCGGTCAGACCACCCAGGACGGTCACCACATCGGGGTCGGCGACCAACCCGTCCGCCCCTCGCAGCGCCGGCGCGTTGCCGATCGCGACCGGCGGATGCTCCACCACGCGCGCCCCGCAACGCCCCAGCACCGTTTTCAGTGTGGCCTGCGCGTCGCCTGCCCCGCGAGCGCCCGGGGAGGCACTGAGGACAGCGGTGAGCCGACCGCGCAGCGCCCCCTGTTCCGCGCCGCCCTGCGCACGCGACAACCAGTCCAGGGCGTTCTTCAACGCTCCCGGCATTTCGCCGTTGTACGCGGGGGTACTGATCACCAGCGCGTCGGCCGACGCGACCGCCTCATGCGCGGCCAGGACGGGTTCGCTGGCTCCGGAGAGCTCAAGATCCCGCTCGTAGTGGGGCAGTTCGCCGACGCGCAGCCAGCGGATTTCGACGTCACCGGCCCGCTCCGTGATGAGCCGCTCGACGGTGGCGAGCAGCGCGGTGTTGGCCGAATCCCGGCGCGTACTGCCGGAAACAAGAACGATCTTCAGGGGGGTGTCCACCGGCTCTCCTCCTCACGGGCCCGCCGCTGGGCCCCGTGCCGGAGACAGAGTGGAACAGCCAGTTCCCGATGGCCTCCCGCTCCGTTCCCCCTGGGGCTGCCCGCCGGACAGCCCCTAAGCCTCGCCGGGCTCGCCCCTGCGCGCCACATAGACCGTATTGGTCGACGTTCCCCCCTGGAGCGGGTTGCCGAAGGTGACGACATGGGCCTCCGTCCGCGCGAAGACCTCCGCGAGTACGGCGGTGAACTCCGCGTCCGGCGGGTCGTTCGACCACAGGGCGAAGGCGCCGCCGGGACGCAGCAGTCCGGCGAGCGCGCGCAGCCCCTCGGGGCGGTAGAGCGCCGCATGGCTCGGGTGCAGGACGTGCCGCGGCGAGTGGTCGACGTCGAGCAGGATCGCGTGGAAGCGCCGGCCCTGTTCCTCCGGGTCCAGGCCGCCGGCTCCGGTGGCCAGCGCGAAGAAGTCGCCGTGGAGCAGCCGGCACCGGGGGTCCGACGCCAGCCCGGCGCCGAGCGGGACCAGTCCGCGCCGGTGCCAGTCGATGACCTCGCCCAGGGCGTCGACGACGAGCAGCGAGGCCACCCGCCGGTCGTCGAGCGCGGCCCGCGCCGTGTAGCCGAGGCCGAGGCCGCCCACGGCGACGTCCAGCGCGGTGTCCGGCAGTCCCGTGAGGCCGAGCCGCGTGAGCTCGGTCTCACCCAGGGTGAAGAGGCTCGACATCAGGAACTCGTCCCCGAGCTTCACCTCGTACACGTCGTCGCCCGACGCCGGGTCCCTGCGGCGCCGCAGGCTGATGTCGCCCAGCGGCGTGGGACGCCAGTCGATCTCCTCGAACCGTGCACTCATCCGCTGTCCTCGTCCCTGGTGCTTCCCCGGCGGCCTGCCCCTGCCCCGCCCCTGGAGGGTCCCACAGCGGGCACCCGGCACCCGGCCACGCCGGAGGCCGGTCCCGGGCGGGTCGCGCCTTGCCGCACACTGGTGGTTCGGACGGACGAGGGACTGGTGGCGAGGGTGCAGACGTACGGGACTTCCGCGGGCAAGGGGGACGCCCCCGGCGGAACGGGTGTGAGCGGAGTGGCGGGCGAGGCCGCCAGGCGGCGGACCTTCGCGGTCATCAGCCACCCCGACGCGGGAAAGTCGACGATCACCGAGGCCCTGGCCCTGCACGCGCACGCCATCACCGAGGCGGGCGCCGTGCACGGGAAGTCGGGGCGGCGCGCGGTCGCGTCCGACTGGATGGAGATGGAGAAGGCGCGCGGTATCTCCGTGACGTCGGCGGTCCTCCAGTTCGACCACCGCGGCCATGTGCTCAACCTCCTCGACACTCCCGGCCACGCGGACTTCTCCGAGGACACCTACCGGGTGCTCGCCGCCGTCGACTGCGCGGTGATGCTCATCGACGCGGCCAAGGGCCTGGAGGAGCAGACCCGCAAGCTCTTCGACGTCTGCCGCCACCGCCGCATCCCGGTGATCACCTTCGTCAACAAGTGGGACCGGCCGGGCCGGGAGGCCCTGGAGCTGCTGGACGAGATCGAGCGCGAGCTGCGCGTCCGGCCCACACCGGTGACCTGGCCGGTCGGCGAGGCCGGCGAGATGCGCGGTCTGATCGACGCGCGCTCCCCCGAGCAGATGCTGCGCTACACCCGTGCCCCCGGCGGCGCCCACCAGGCCGACGAGGAGATCATCACGGCCGACCGGGCGGCCACCGAGGAGGGCGACCGCTGGGAGCAGGCGACGGAGGAGCTCCAGCTGCTCCAGGCCGAGGGCGCCGAGTTCGACCCGGAGTCCTTCCTGGGCGCCACGTCGACACCGGTCTTCTTCGGCGCGGCGGTCTCCAACATCGGGGTACGGCTGCTGCTCGACGCGATCGTCGACCTGGCCCCGGCACCGCACGCCCGCGAGCTGGAGGGCGGCGGCGCCCGCCCGGTCGACGCGCCCTTCTCGGGGCTCGTCTTCAAGGTGCAGGCGAACATGGACCCCTCGCACCGGGACCGCATCGCGTTCCTGCGGGTGTGCTCGGGGGTCTTCCAGCGCGGTGAGACCGTCACCCGGGCCGCGACCGGGCGGCCGTTCGCCACCAAGTACGCGCACAGCATCTTCGGCCAGGACCGCTCCATGGTCGACACCGCCTACCCCGGTGACGTCGTCGGCCTGGGCAACGCGGCGGCGCTCCGGGTGGGCGACACCCTGTACGACGGGCCGGCCGCGATGTTCCCGCCGATGCCGACCTTCGCGCCCGAGCACTTCGCTGCCGTACGCCCGGTCGACATCAGCCGCTCCAAACAGTTCCGGCGCGGTATCGCCCAGCTCGACGAGGAGGGCGTGGTCCAGGTGCTGGTCTCGGACCGGCGCGGGGACCAGTCGCCGGTGCTGGCCGCGGTGGGGCCCATGCAGTTCGACGTGGTGACGCACCGGATGGCGGGCGAGTTCTCCTCGCCGGTCCGTCTTGAGTTCCTGCCGTACCACCTGGCCAGGTCGACGGACGCGGCGGGCGGCGACGCGCTGAACAGTGCGCGGCTGGTCCAGGGCGAGGCGCTGACCCGGGTCCGCGACAAGGAGGTGCTGGCGCTCTTCCCCGACAAGTGGCAGGCCAACTCCTTCCAGCGGGCGTTCCCGGACGCCCGCCTCGACCACCTGCTGGCCGCCCACGACTGAGGCACCCGTACGGAACCGGCCGGGGCGCTTCCCCGGCCGGTTCCGTCTTCCCGGCCTGCTCCGCTCCGGCCGCCGTTCTCAGCCCGCGCACTCCGTGTCGTGCGCCGGCCGCTGCCCCGTGGTGAGGAACCGCGTCACGGTACGGTCCCCGCAGGCGTTCCCGGTGCCCAGATACGAACCGTGCCCGCCGCTGTCGACGGTCACCAGCCGGGCCCGGTCACCGAGCGCGGCCCGCATCTTGAGGGCCCCCGCGTACGGCGTGTAGGGGTCCCGGCGGTTCTGGATCATGAGGATGTCCGACGGCCCCCGGTCGGTGATCCGGGCGGGCGGCGCGGCCGGTGCGTCCTTCCAGAAGGTGCAGGGCGTGATGTTGGCCGGCATCCCCGCGGTGAGCGGATGGGCGGCCCGGTCCGCCGCGACCGCGGGCCCGTACGAGGAAACCGGGTCCGGCCAGCGCACATCGTTGCAGATCACCCCGATCGTCACCGCGGCGTCCGCGTCGGGCATCGCCTGGGAGAGATCAGGCGTAAGGACGGGTGTCGCGGCCGGGTCCTGCGCGGCCCTGATCAGCTGGGCCAGCTGCGGGAACGCGGCGTCGTCGGAGAGCGCGTTCTGGAGTGCCTGCCGCAGCAGGGTGCCGGTGAGCGGCACGCCCGGGGTGGTCGTCTCCTTGGGCTCCCGGTCCAGCTTGGCGGCCAGCGAGAGGAACAACGGCCTCACCTCGTCCGGCCGTTGGGCAAGTCGCAGCCCGTCGTCCGCCCTGGTGGGATCCGCTGCCCAGGCCGCGAAGTCGGGCATCCGGTCGTCCGCGCCGACCGCCATGTTCGCCAGCCAGCCGCGGGCGACGCGCGACGGGTCGGGGTCGCCGTTGCTGTCCAGGACCCAGCGGTCGGTGTGCTGCGGATACTTCTGCGCGTACTGGGCCCCGACGTACGTCCCGTACGACTGCCCCCACGCCGACAGTTTCTCCTCGCCCAGCGCCTGCCGGAAGCGGTCGATGTCACGGACCTCGTTGGCGGTGGTGAGGCTGCGCAGGACCGGGCCGCCGTTGCGGGCGCAGGCATCGGCGGTCCGCCGGGATCTCGCGATGTTCTCCGCGATCCCGCCGTCCGCCGCGGGCCAGGACCGTACCGTCACCAGATGCCGGTCGGCCGCGTCGAGACCGCAGCCCGCCCGGGAACTGCCCCCGACGCCACGGGGGTCGAGGCTGACGATGTCGTACGCCCCGTCCAACTGCCCCCGCAGCGCGGCCCCCTTCTGCGTCAGCCGCTGCACCCCTGATCCGCCGGGCCCGCCGGGGATCACGAGGAGCGTCCCGCGCCGCGCCGCGGGCCGGTCGCTGCGCAGCCGGGACACCGCGAGGGTGAGCCGCGGCCCGTCCGGGTGCCGGTAGTCGAGTGGTACGGGCAGCTCAGCGCACTCCTGGCCTGCCGGGCCGCCGGGCTGGGCGCAGTCCCGCCAGGTGAGCACGGGAGCGGGCGCCGTCGCGGCGTGGGCGGCGTGGGCGGCGGGCACGGATATGGCGGTGAGAGCGGCGGCGACGGCTGCCGCGGACACGGTGCCGATGAGGCCCCTGAGGGCGTAACTGGTCATGGACACAAGGGTTGTTGAAACGGTCTCCCGGGCCCATACGACTGGCACGACACATCGGGCGGGGGGTAGCCCCCGCCCCTACGGGTGATCCCCGACGCACTCACGGGCCGTCCGGCGGCTCCCGGTCGGGGGCGGGTGCGCCGAAGCACTCCTGGGCCCGGCTGAGCACCAGGTCGATGAAGTCGGCGACGACCGGGGTACGGGTGCGGGCCGTCACCCGGGTCAGGCCGACCGTTCGGGTGGCCCCCGGATCGTCGAGCGGCAGGTCCACCAGGCCGGGTACCCGGACCGGCGACGGCGGGAGCACCGCGACGCCGAGGCCCGCCGCGACGAAGCCGCGCATCGTGGCGATCTCAGCGCTCTCGAACGCCACGCGCGGCGGGAAACCGGCCGCGGCGCAGAGGCTGTTGACCAGGCGGCGCAGACCATAGCCGGAGGTGGCCATCACGAAGTCCTCGTGCTCCGCGTCGGACAGCCGGACCCGGTCCCGCCCCGCCAGCCGGTGACCGGCAGGTACGACGAGACTCAGCGGCTCGGCGGCGACCGGCAGCGTGGTGATGCCCGGCTCATCGGGCAGCGGTGAGGTCAGACAGAGATCGACCTCACCGGCGCGCAGCCGGTCGAGCAGCCCCTGCGCGTTGTCCTGGACCAGCTGGAAGCGGACCTGGGGGTGCCGGTCGCGGAACCAGCTGACCAGCAGCGGAACCGGGGCCGAACCGAGCGCGGGCAGGAAGCCGAGCGCGACCGTGCCCGGCATGTCGGTGGCCAGCCGCAGCTCCTCGCACCCCGTCGCGATCTCCTCAAGACCGCGCTGGACCCGGGCCAGGAAGGCGCGCCCCTGCCGGGTCAGCCGCAGCCCCCTGCCCTCCCGGTCGAAGAGCGGGGTGCCGACGGCCGCCTCCAGCCGGGCGACGCTGCGGCTGACCGTCGACTGCGGGGTGCCCAGCTCGCTCGCCGCCGCGGAGAGATGCTCAAGTCCGGCCACCGTCACGAACCGCACGAGATCGGGACACATCCCCAGCAGCGGCGCGGGCAGCCGCGCCCCGTCCGGCGCCAAGGGGGCGGGAGGCGCGGCGTCGGGCCGTACGGGGGTCGAGGCGGCCGGCCGTACAGGAGTCGGAACAGCAGGCCGTACGGGGTCGGGTGCGGGGCGACCGGTGGCCCGGTCCGGGCGTTGTTCCATATACGGAACATATATCGGGCATCCATGCATTGGACGCATGAACGACCCCCGGCCTACCGTCGTCCGGTGACTGACCCGCTCATACCGCCTGCCGCGCACACGCGTGGGACGCCCGGTTTCCGCCGGGCCACCGGGGCGCTGTTCGCCGCCGGGCTGACCACGTTCATGACGCTGTACTGCGTCCAGGCCCTGCTGCCCTCCCTCTCCGCGCACTTCGCTCTGTCGCCCGCGGCCTCGTCGCTGACCATCTCGGTCTCCACCGCCGCCATGGCGGTCGCCGTGGTGCCGCTGACCGCCCTCTCCGACGCGTGGAGCAGGACCGGGATGATGAGCCTCTCGCTCGGCGCGGCAGCCCTCCTCGGTATCGCGGCGGCCTTCGCGCCCAACTACCCGGTGCTGCTGGTCTTCCGGGTGCTCCAGGGCCTCGCGCTCGCCGGTCTCCAGGCCACGGCGATGTCGTATCTCTCCGAGGAGGTGCACCGCGAGTCGCTCGGCCAGGCCATGGGGCTCTATGTGGCGGGCAACGGGATCGGCGGGATGGCGGGCCGGCTCGTCGCCGACGGTGTGCTGGACCTGACCGGCAGCTGGCGCTGGGCGATCGGCGCCGTGGGCGCGGTCGCGGCGGTCTGCGCGGTGGTCTTCCATCTGACGGTGCCCGCCTCCGTACGCTTCGTACGCCGGGAGGCACGGCCGCGCGCGCTCGCGTCCGCGATCGGCCGGGCGCTGCCGGACAGCGCCCTGCTCAGGCTCTATCTGATCGGCTTCCTGGCGATGGCCGGGTTCGTCACCGTCTACAACTACCTCGGGTTCCGGCTGATCGATGCGCCGTTCCATCTCTCCGAGACGACGGCCGGGCTGCTCTTCATCGCGTACACCGCGGGCTCGTTCTCCTCGGCCGCGGCGGGCCGGCTGGTCGACCGGTACGGCAGGCCGCGCGTCCTGCTGCCCGCGCTGCTCGTCACGCTCGCGGGCCTCGCGGTGATGCTCGTACCGCGGCTCGGTGCCGTCATCCCCGGCCTGGTGATCTTCACCGTGGGCTTCTTCGCGGCCCACGCGGTGGCCAGCGGCTGGGTCGGCGGACGGTCCGCCGTGCTGGGGGTGCAGGGTGCTGCGGTCTATCTGTTCTTCTACTACATCGGCAGCGCGGTAGGCGGATCCGTGGGCGGAATCGCGTACTCCGCAGGGGCCTGGAACGGTCTGACCCTCTACTGCGGCTGCCTGGTCGCGGTGGCCCTGCTCAGCGCGGTGACCCTGCGCAAGGCACGGTCCGCGGTCCGGCCCGCGGCACAGACCGCACCGGCCCCGCAGGCATCCGCCGGGCCGGCGGCCGAACCGTCCGCCGTCACTCGACCCGGCGACGGCTCCGGCGGCGCGCGGTGAACCTGCGGCGGTAGGCGCCGGTGAGCAGCAGCAGGGTGGCCGCGACGATGGTCACGGCCTGCGCGATCACCACGAGCGTCTTGTCCCAGAACCAGACCGGCTCGTACATGTTGGGCACCGGGCCGAGCTTCCCGACGTCGACGAACCGGTAGATCAGGATCAGCGCGAGCCCGCCCGCGGCGACCAGCCAGGCGAACACGTCCGACACGGCCCGGCGCCAGACCAGCACGAGCAGCGCCGCCAGTGAGGCGAGACCGGCCTCGATACGAAAGAGATCGCCCTGGCTGATGCCGGCCGAGACGGGGTCGTACTGGTCGGCGAGGTGCGCGTGCACATAGGCGTCGACGGCGAGCCCCGCCGCTGCCAGCACACAGAGCAGCGCCCGCAGCACCCGGCGGACGGGGCCGGCCGGGCCGGGCGGCGCGGCTGACGAGAGATCGGACGGCATGGGGCCCCTTCCCGGCACGGTCTTGGCAGGCAGTCGGTCGAGCACGGTCGGTACGGGCAGATTCGGCAGGCCGTACGGGCGCGATCCGTACGGGGACGATCCGTACCGGGACGATCCGTACGGGAAAGGTCCCGGCCGCGAGGTCAGCTGACCGTGAGCGTGCCCTTCATGTACTGGTGGATGGTGCAGATGTAGGGGTACTTGCCCTTGCCGGACGGCGCGGTGAAGGTGACCGTCTTCCCGGCGGCGATGTCACCGGTGTCGAACGCCTTCTTGCCGGTGGCCGTCACGGTGTGGGTCGTCGAGTCCTTGTTCGTCACCGTGATCTTCGTCCCCGGGGAGACGGTCAGGGCTGCGGGCATGAACTTGAAGTTCTTGATCGTGATCTGGTGGCCCTTGCCGCTCGCCGTGGAAGCCGCGTTCGTGGGCGTGGTGGACGACGACGAGGAGGATTTCGATCCGCTGTCCGAGCAGCTGGTGACGGCGGTCAGCAGGCAGAGCGTCACAGCGGCGACCGCCGCACGCGGTCTGCGGTTACGGGTGAGCATCGGGTCTCCGGTGGTCTCGGAACGGCCGATCCGGCCCCGGCCGGGTGCGTCATGGAGGAGGGTGACGCACCCGGCCGGGAGCCGGAGGGGCGGAGCGGGGTCGTGCCGGCCGCGCGGGGTCGCGCGGGGTCAGACCGTCAGCAGGCTGGGGCTGGCGGCGTTCTTCGTACCGATGAAGGCGTCCGGCACCGGGTACTGGCCCAGCACGAAGTGCAGGATCGCTGCGTGCATGGCCTCGACCGGAGCAATGGTCGCCGCCGTGTTGACCCCGCCCATGCTCTTGACGTTGGACGTCGCGAACACATAGGTCTCGGTGGCCTGGTCCTCCAGCCGGAGCGCCAGCTTGGCCACCCCGGTGACGTCCTTGACCTGGCCGAGCTCCTTGGTGACGGTGGGCTGGTCGGAGAGCGGCACACCGGTGATTTTCGGCTTGCCCGCGCTGGAGAGCACCCCGTTCCACGCGTCGGCGTGGTCCTTGTGCTGCGCCATGGCGGTCTGGATGAACGTCGCGACCGCCGGCGGCACCTTGCCGAGCTTGCCCGCGTTGGCCGCCTTGAGAGCCGCCTGGTAGGCGCCGACGGCCTGGTTCTCCAGGGCTGTCGCCAGGGCGACGACCTTCAGGTCGCCCGTGTACTGCCCGGCCTTGCCCGACGAGGAGGCGGAAGCACCGGTCGATGCGGAGCCGGAGGCGCTCCCGCCGGCCGGGGTGTCGCCCGGCTTCCCGCCACAGGCGGCGAGCGCCAGCATGGCCGCCGATGCCCCGGCACCTGTCAGGAAGCGACGGCGCGCCAGATGCACACGCTCTTCCTGGCGACGGTCGGGAGCGGAGCTCTCCAGGTCCTTCAGCTCCGTCGACAGCTCACGGGCCGAGGCGGTCATCACGGGAAGGAGCTCCCGGTGGGCCTCGTCCATCTCGCTCGTCAGACGGGACATCTCGCCCTCGCTGATCGGCAGCTCCCAGCTGCCCCTGCTGCTGCTCATTTGACGGCCCCTTCACTGACCGGCGAAGCCATCTTGGTGGGGTAGAAGGCGTCCGGGAAGCCGACGCTGCCGATGTTGGCGGGCAGCTTCGCGACGTCCGTGGGGATCGCGATGAGGCTCTGCTTGCCGTCGGCGAGCAGCGCCTGCACGGCGAGCAGCGTGGCGCGGTGCTGGGCCTCCACCGGCGCGACCGAGGCGAAGAGCTGGCGCAGGCTGGTGTCGTGGACCTGGCCGATGTTCTTGGTGTACGTCTGCGCCGCGACGTCCTCCAGCGTGATGGCCAGCTTGACCACGTCCGCCGAGTTCTTGATCGTCGGCAGGGTCTTCTTGACGACCGCCGCGTACTTCGGATCCGTGCCCGTCTGCTCCTTGCCGCCCGCCTTCTTGGCGGCGGCGTTGAACGCCTGGGCGTGCGCGGTGTGCTGCTGCGCGGTCTTCGTGATGAAGGCCAGCACGGTCTTGTTGCCGCTCTTGATGAACGGCAGCCCGGCGGCGGTGTGGTAGACGCTCACCGCCAGGTTCTCGATCGAAGCGGCCGTCTGGAGTGCCATGACGTCCGTGCTCGACGCGGCGGCCGCGCGTCCGGCGCCCAGCAGGGTCGCCGCTCCTGCGGCGCCCAGCAGGGTGCCCCGGCGCTGCCACCAGCGGCGGCTCGAAGATTCGGCCGTTTCGGCGAAGTCCGCCAGTGCGGAGTTCGTCACCCGGAGCGCGTCGCTGTTCAAATCCTGCGACTGCTCGGTCAGCTCCCTCAACAACCCGGTGTCGATGTGATCGGTACCCATCGCGTCCCATCTCCTTCCCCGCGCCGGACAGCACGGGTGTCTCCCCGAGCCTTGGGCAAGAGGGGGGTACGGGTCCCGCCCGCTGAGACCGAATGCCACACGGCGTACCCGAATGAATGACGAAACGGTTGCCCGGGGCGCGCATCTCCGGCCGGGCGGGGTCGGCGAGGCCGCTGACCCGGCGCGGGAAGAAGCCACGCAGCCGCATTATTGGTACATACAAATACCCGAACCGGCTTTCCTGGGACGGTCCTTCCGGGAGATCGGCCCTTCCGGGAACAGACCTCCCGGGACCGGTCCGCCCGCAAACCAGCCCACCGCCAACCAGCCCAAGGCCGACCGCCCAGAGCCAACCGGCCCCCTCTTCCCCGAGAACCGGCCGTCCAAGAACCGCCCCAGCCCTCCGTACTGAACAAACCGGCCCAGCCTCCGTACCGAACAAGGAGCACCCGTGGAACCCGCCAAGAAGCCGTCCGCACAGCCCACCGCGCAGCCCACCGGCCGACCCGCCGAGAAGCCCGCCGAAGCCGTCGCCCGGCTGCGTGCCACCTTCCGTACCGGCCGGACCAGGACCCTCTCCTGGCGTACCGAACAGCTGCGGGGCCTGCGGGCGCTGCTGACCGGGCACCGTCAGGAGCTGGCCGCCGCGCTCCACTCCGACCTGGGCAAGAGCGAGCGCGAATCGTCCCGTACGGAGATCGACTTCACCGTGCGCGAGATCGACCACACCCTGGAACGCCTTGAGGGCTGGCTGCGGCCCGAACCCGTCGACGTACCGGAACATCTCGGGAAGGCCGCCGCCTGGACCGTGCTGGACCCGCTGGGTGTCGTCCTGGTGATCGCGCCGTGGAACTACCCGGTCCAGCTTCTGCTGGCCCCGGTGGCCGGAGCCCTCGCGGCCGGCAACTGCGTCGTGGCCAAGCCGAGCGAACTGGCCCCCGCCACCTCCCGGGCCGTCGCGGAGCTGCTGCCCCGCTACCTCGACCGGGACGCGGTGACCGTGGTCGAGGGCGCGGTACCGGAGACCACCGCCCTGCTCGAAGAGCGCTTCGATCACATCTTCTACACCGGCAACGGCACCGTGGGACGCATCGTGATGCGCGCCGCCGCCGAGCATCTGACACCGGTCTCCCTGGAACTGGGCGGCAAGTCACCGGCGTTCGTCGACCGGGGCACGGACCTCGCGGCGGTGGCCGCCCGGCTCGTCGCGACCAAGTTCCTCAACGCGGGCCAGACCTGCGTGGCGCCGGACTACGTCCTCACCGACCCCGGCACCGCCCGCGAGCTGGAGGGTGAGCTGGCCTCGGCCGTACGGGAACTGTTCGGCGCCGACCCGGCCGCCTCCGACGACTACGGCCGCATCGTCAACGAACGCCACTTCGACCGGCTGACGGGCCTGCTCGGCTCGGGCCGGGTCGTGGTCGGCGGCGACAGCGACCGCGCGCAGCGCTATCTCGCGCCCACGGTGCTCGCCGAAGTGGCGCCCGGTTCGCCGGTCATGGCCGAGGAGATCTTCGGCCCGATCCTGCCCGTCGTGGAGGTCGAAGGGCTCGACGAGGCCATCGCGTTCATCAACGACCGGGACAAGCCGCTTGCGCTGTACGCGTTCACGGACTCGGTACTGACCCGCGACCGCCTCACCACGGAAACCTCATCGGGCGGCCTGGGCTTCGGCCTCCCGGTGGCCCATCTCACCATCCCGGACCTGCCGTTCGGCGGCGTGGGCGAAAGCGGAATGGGCCGCTACCACGGCCGCTACTCGCTGGAGACCTTCAGCCACCGCAAGGCGGTCCTGGACAAGCCGGTGGGGTGAGAACGCCGCACCTGCTCCACGGTGTGCGGGCCGGAGGCGGGCCGTATGGGAGCGGGGGTGAGTGGGGGGGGCGCCCTGTCCGCGGCCGTTGTCATATCGTCTCGTCCCACTGGGCGATCGAGGGGGGGAAGAGGCATGGGGATGGCCATCAAGCGCGATGGCGCCCGTCGGGGCGTGCGCGCCCCCGTCCGCGCGGTCGGCGACGCCGACCCGGCCATGGCCCTCGAAGTCATCGAGTCCGCCCAGCAACGGTGGCGGGCCGTGAACACAGCCCTTCTCGTCGCCCTCGCCCGCGCCGGAACCCGCTTCTTACGCGGTCAGTTCGACGAACGCCCCGAGATCACCGCGTGAGCGCCCTCGAAGCACAGGCCATCAGCACCGGGCGGCTGGACCTGCTGCCGCTCCAGGTCCAGCACGCCGATGAGATGGCGGGCGTGCTGTCCGATCCGGCCCTGCACGCCTTCACCGGCGGCGCTCCGGACTCCCCGCCGGCCCTGCGCTCGCGCTACCGGCGCATGACCGCAGGCTCTCCCGATCCGGCCGTCTCGTGGCTGAACTGGGTGATCCGGCTTCGCGATGAGTCCTGCCTGACGGGCACGGTCCAGGCAACGGTCAGCGCCTCCGGCCACGGTTCCACCGCCGAGATCGCCTGGGTGGTCGGAACCCCGTGGCAAGGGCGGGGCATCGCCACCGAAGCAAGCCGGGGACTCGTCGCCTGGCTCAGCCGCCAGCCGGTGCACACCGTCATCGCTCATATCCACCCCGAACACCGGGCATCCGCCGCCGTCGCCACGGCCGCCGGGCTCACGCCCACCGGCGCATGGCACGAAGGCGAGGTCCGATGGCACCGGAGTATCGGACGATGACTTCAAACGGTCCACAGGAATGAAATCGTTTCCCGGCCTCCCCCACGTCATGCTGAGCCCAGGCTCCGTCATGGGCGAGCGAGCACCCGACCCCCGAGGAGACAGTTGACTCGACTCATCGCCACGGTGCGCCACACCGTGTGGAGGGATCGGAATCCGCTCGGGAGGACCTGTGCGCTTCCACCCCGCATCAACTCAATGGGGGGAAGGCACTGGCGTCGGTTCTTCTGAGTAGACGCAGTCCCCATTGCGCACATGGGTGGTCGCTGATGCGGGATGTTGCGGTGGCGATATCCTGCCGTACGACTGTGCCCGTAGGTTGCCGTCCTTCTCAAGAGGAACAGACCCGGGGTCGTATAGTCGACCGTCGGCCACGCCAACGTACTGGCAGCTCGGTGGACGAATGCACCAGAACAGCCATGTCTACGGCCCCGTCTGCCGCGTATCGGACTGAGGCAGTCGGCGCCGGCATGAAGGAGGCCCGTTGATGGCCGGCGGAGAATCGTCGCTCAGTGCTCCGACCGACGGATGGGACGTTTTCGTCAGCTACAGCCGGTCCGATGCCGAAAGGGCAGCGGGACTGATTGTCGCTCTTCGAGACCAGGGGCTGCGGGTCTTCGTCGACGACAGCGCCGTGGACGACTTCGCGTCCATCACCTCGACCATCACTCGTGCCCTGGCACGCTCCCGAGTCCTCCTGGCCCTGTACTCCGATGAGTATCCGCACCGCCGAGCATGCCAATGGGAACTCACCTACGCCTACCTGACCGGCCTAGGTGAGGGAGACCCGCGCCGCCGCATCCTGGTGGTCAATCCTGAACCGGCGGCTGCCCACGTACACCCGGTCGAATTGCGCGATGCACGACACTGGCCGTGGCCCCTCGACAATCAGTCGGCGCAGCAACTCGCCGCCAGCGTCGCTGCCTACAGCGCCACACTCGATCAGCCCATGGGGACTGGGGCAGCGGTGCCGTACGTTCCCTGGCTCCCCGCTCCAGCCCGTCCCGGCTCCCCGCACTTCACTGGCCGACTCGCCGAGCAGTGGCGGATCCACACCGCGCTGCACCGGCATCGCGCACCCCTGGTCAGCGGGCAGGGCGGCGACGGCCGCGCCGCACAGTTGCGTGGCATGCCAGGTATCGGGAAGTCGCTGCTCGCCCAGGAGTACGCGCTGAGGTTCAGTCCCGCCTTCCCCGGCGGCATCTTCTGGTTCGATCTCCATGGCTGCCAGGCCGGGACACCGTCCGACACGATGGATGCCTACCTGGAACAGATCATCACCGTAGCCTCCGTCCTCGGCCCGGAACGTGACTCTGTGCCGCTCCCACGCCTGCTCAGCCGTCTCGCCGTGGCAATGGGAGAGCGCAACGCGCCATGCCTCTGGGTGGTGGACGGCGTTCCCGACGGCCTCTCCGCCGACCAGTTGCATCTGCTGCGCGGCCCCCATCTGCTGGCGTCCACCCTCATCACCACACGCTCGCGGCGCTATCCCTCCTTCGCCGAGGCCATCGATATCGGTCCTCTACCGGAACGCGACGGCTACCACCTGGTTGTTTCACGTCGCGCGCCGCAGGCGACCCCGGACCGATCGGCAGCCCTCTCCCTCGTCCACGATCTCGGGGGGCACCCCCATGCTCTCGACCTGGTCGCAGAGCTCACGGTTTCCGGCACTTTCAGCCATATTCGTAACCGCTTGCACAACTCGCTCACAGACGTTCTGTCTGTGCCCACTCCAGCATCCGACGCTCGCTTTCCATCGGGCCGAAGGCCACTGACGGCCCAGTTGCTCACCCGGTCACTCGATTCCCGGAGCCCCGCCGACGATGTCCTGCGGCTTCTGGCACTCGCCTGCCCCGCTCCCCTCACACAGCCTGTCATCGAACAAGCGCTGCTGGCGGTGAGCCCCTACGACCCCTGGGAAGCACCCCAGCTGATCGCAGAGGCGCTGGAGACACTTCTGGGAGAAGGATTCGTCCAGCCGTCCGTCACCGGCGAAGCAGCCTGGACCATTCACCCACTGCTCGCCCGTGCGGTGCGACGCCACGACACCGATCCGGCCCGCCACGAAGACCTCCGGCGTGCTCTGCTCCATGCTCTGGCCGCACTCGCTGGAAGCACCACGTCCACGGTCCCCGCCGCCAACAGCCCCTCCACCAGCACTGTGACGGACAGAAGGATGAGCGGTGTCGGCCGGGCCGAGCGCACAGCTGCCTTCGACCTTCAAATCGAACTGATCACGAGAGTGGGCGTACAACCCCTCGAACCGGATCAGGGCTCCCTGCGGGAGGCTCTCAACTCGCTCCATTCCATTTTTGGTACGACGCGCCAGGTGCTGCACCGCATGGCTGCGGAAAACCCCACCGGAGCAGCGCTTCCCCATCTCGCCTCAGCTCTCGCCAACACGCACCTCCGCCCCTTTCTCTCCACTTGGCACACGGCACTCCAGATACACGAGGCCGCATGTCCCGACGGGATGAGCCCCGTCGAGCACGAACGGCTCTGGGCACGTTCGGGCGAGATGCGCGCTGCGCTCGACGCACTCCAGGAGCCGCTCGGATCCGTCGCCGTCTCACTGGCCGAACTGTCCGGCACGGACCTCGTCGTTCCACCGCGGCCCCCCGCCTGACGGGTATCACAAGGCCGGAAGCCCCCCACCCCTGCAGCCGGGAAGACGCCCGTCAGGAAGCCCTGACACGTTCTGCCTGGAGCAGATACGTTCGGGAGGTAGCGGTACGTACAACACGGTTCATGAGGGGGGACGTTGGCGCGTATACGAGTTCGCTTGCCCGCCGCAGTACGGGCTGCGGGCTGGGGCTTAGCCGGTCTGGTGCTCGGCGGTCTTGTCGGTATGGAAGTCCATACGATCAGCCGGCAGGGCGCTGAGAACCAGTTCATGGCTGTAGGTATGGTGGCCGGCGCCGCGATGGCAATCGCCTGGGCCCTGTACCGCAACTCCTTCCGCCTGGAATCGGCGCAGTTGTACTGCGGCCCCGGGAGCACAGTCACCATCAAATTCGACGGCGACAAGCGGCTCCTGGCAAAGAAGCTCTTTCATGAGGCGGCCGACAGGATCGTGGCCCAGCCGCTGGAGGACGGACGAGGTTCGATCTGCGCGGCCATCAACTCGCTCTATGCCTGGATCACGTTCCGGCGTGACGTCACCCGCCCTGCCGGCCCGGGCAGAGCGGCCCTCAACGGTGTCGAGACCGTCGAGCACTACTCGTCCGACCTCCTCAACAAGGTCATACGGCCTTTCACCACAAAGTGGCACCACGAACTCGAGTGGTACGGCCAGCACCACCCGGACCAGCACGAGGCGCTGTGGCCCTTCAACGATGAATTCCGCTACGACCTCAAGGTGCTCCAGCATGAGGCGCGTCCCTACCTTGAGGGTCTGGCCGAGGTCGCCGGAGTGAGCAACCCAGAGGTGTTCCTGGGGCCTCCGCCTCCTCTTCCCTCACCCCTTCCGACCACCCACATCCCTTGGCACATCAACCCGGAACGCACCGCCCAGCCCCCGTCGAACCCCACTCGTCCCGGGCGAAATGCGTCCAGCCACCCCCTCGACACCGTCCCCCGGCCGGCGTCGAACACCCCCGAGCAGGAGGCGGAAGGCTGAGCGGAAGGGGCCGGTGCCGTGGTTCGGCGGGTGGGTACGGCTCCGTCCCCACCCGCCCACCGCCCCGTACTCAGTCCGCAAGGCTCCGGTCCGCGAGGAATCTCAGGTACTCCTCCGGGTTCAGCGGATTGCCGTCCGTGCGGGGCCGGGACGGTGGCCGGTCGCGTACGGGACGGGCCCGGCCCGGGTGGGACCAGACCGCTCCCTCGCCGTGGGTCAGCCCCGGCAGCGCCCGCTGGAACTCCTGCACGCGACCGGTCGGCAGCTCCGCCGTGACCAGCCAGGACGAGCCGGACGGGCCGGACGCTGCGGAGCCGGTGATCTGGGCGCCGAGCGGGGCGAGACAGCTGACGACGACGTTGAGCGTGTCCTCCGGGATCTCCGCCTCCAGGGTCTGGCACGGCTCGAAGACCCGGGTGCCCGCCTGCTTCAGTGCGCGCATGAGGACCAAGGGTGTGAGCTGCCTGAAGTGTGCCGCGACGGAGAGCGGTGCCACGTAACCGGTCCGGGTCAGTGTGACCGTGCAGTCGGTCACCTCCCAGCCGTACAGGCCCTGTTGAAGGGTCCGCAGCGCGGACTCCTCGATGGCGCGGTGGAAGGCGCGGGGCAGCGTGCCCCGCTCGGTCTCGCGCGCGAAGGTGACACCGGCGCCGGGCGGGGCCGGTTCGACGCGCAGGCCCACCGTCGCCAGGACGGCGTCCGGGCCGTGCCGGCCGACGTCGGTGAGTGCCTCGCCGCTGCCCTCGGGCCGCTCGAAGTACACCGGGCGGACCGGCTCGAAGATCACCTCAAGGCCGAAGTCCCGCTCCAGCCGGGCCGCGAGCACCTCCTGCTGTACGGCTCCGTAGAGCAGTACGGAGGTGGCGCCGCCACCGGTCGGCCGGGTCCGGATCAGCGGGTCCTCGTCCGCGAGCGCCAGCAGGGCCGCGTGCAGCCGCGCCTCATGTCCGGGGACCGATGCCCGTACGACGGTTTCCAAGCTTGGCGGGGAGAAGTGGGTCTGCTGCGCCAAGTGGTCCGTGGATGTGCCCAGTTGGTCGCCGACCCGGATACCGGGCAGGCCGTGCACCCGGCCGATACTGCCCGCCGTCAGCCGCCGGCCGGACTTCCCGCCTGCGGTGCCGTGGGCCTCGCGGCCGGACTTCCCGCCCGCGGTGCCGTGCGCCGCGCGGGTGTCCGGGCCGCCGGGGGCGCCCACGACGTCGATACGGGTGATCCGGCCGCTGAACTCGGTCTGCCGGCCGCCCGGTTCACGGCGGATGCCGGTGATGCGCTGCCGTTCGCGTACCTCCCCCGAGAAGAGCCGGAGGTACGCG
The DNA here is from genome assembly GCF_042751845.1 of Streptomyces sp. NPDC059398. NCBI lineage: Bacteria > Bacillati > Actinomycetota > Actinomycetes > Kitasatosporales > Streptomycetaceae > Streptomyces > Streptomyces sp. NPDC059398. The sequence continues at coordinate 40,865 of NZ_JBHYWP010000069.1, forward strand.
ATCTTCTCGCCCGCCCCCGTGCGCTCGATGGCGAAGACCGTGCCGCGTGGGCCGGTTCCGGCCGCCGGGGCGGGATCGGAGGGCTCCGGGGCGGGCCGTGGCGGGCGCAGCAGTGCGGTGATGCCGTCCGTGAGGGCGGCGACGCCCTCGCCGGTCAGGGCCGAGCCGAAGAAGACCGGGTGCAGCACTCCGGCCCCGCACTGCCGGGCCAGTAGCGTCCGTACCTCGTCGGCCGGTGGCAGCTCGCCCGCCACGAGCCGGGCGAGCAGGGCGTCGTCGTGTTCGGCGAGCGCCTCGGCGGCGGCCATGCGGAACTCCGGCTGCTCCAGGGACCGTACGGCCGTCCGGGCGGCCGGGGTGCCCGCGCCGCACACTGTGGCCATGGCGAGGACGTCCGGTGTGAGCCGGGCGCGGATGTCGGCCAGCAGGCTGTCGGTACGCGCACCCGGGCGGTCGGTCTTGTTGACGAAGAGCAGCGTCGGCAGTCGCAGCCGGCGCAGCGACCGCAGCAGGACACGGGTCTGCGCCTGTACGCCTTCGACGGCGGAGAGCACGAGAACCGCACCGTCGAGCACGGAGAGCGCCCGCTCGACCTCGGCGATGAAGTCGGGGTGGCCCGGGGTGTCCACCAGATTGATCTGGCGGCCTCCCACACCTCCCACGACGAAGGGCGCCACCGCCGAACGGATCGTGATGCCACGCTCCCGCTCGATGTCGCCGGTGTCGGTCTGCGTACTGCCGGCGTCGACGCTGCCGAGTTCGGAAATGGCGCCGTTGTCGAGCAGCAGCCGTTCGGTCAGGCTGGTCTTGCCCGCGTCGATGTGGGCGAGCACGCCCAGGTTGAGAGTGGCTCCGGGATTCCGGGTTCCGCGATTCGGAGTTCCGTCATTCGGAGTTCCGTCATTCGGGGTGCCGGGATTCGGGGTGTCGGGCACAGAGGTCCTCAGTGGGGGTGGGAGAGAGGGACGACGACCTGGTGAATCCGTGGAACTGGCGCATCGTCTGCCTCTTCTTCCGCTGAAATTCCGCTGAGTGTCCGGGCTGCCCGGCTGTCACCGCGAGCCACGCGAGGGTAGCGGTACGTCTCCCGGGTGCGCGACAGGATTTCCGCGCCGCCGGGACCGGTAGGTGGGCCGGGGCCCCGTACCGTGGCGGGATGGCCGAGTCGGAGTACGGAGTGTCAGAGCCGCAGCCGAGCGCCGACGACCGGCGCTTCCCCGCCTTGCGGGCACCCGGCTGCGCCGACCTCGGTGCGCTGGACGCGCAGGTGGTGGAGTGCCGTGCCTGCCCCCGCCTGGTGGCCTGGCGGGAACAGGTGGCCGTGGAGAAGCGGGCCGCGTACCGGGACCAGGAGTACTGGGGACGGCCGGTCCCCGGCTTCGGTCCCGCCGATGCCGCGCTGGCCGTGGTGGGCCTGGCGCCCGCGGCGCACGGCGGGAACAGGACCGGGCGGATGTTCACCGGGGACCCGGCGGGCGACTTCCTGATCGCCGGGCTGCACGCGCTCGGCCTCGCCTCGCAGCCCACGGCGACCGGCGCCGACGACGGCCTCACCCTGCGCGGGGTACGGATGGCGTCCCCGGTGCACTGTGCGCCGCCGCAGAACAAGCCCACCACCGAGGAGCGCGACACCTGCCGGCCCTGGCTGGCGGCGGAGCTGGCACTGCTGCGTCCCGGGCTGCGTGCGGTCGTGGTGCTCGGAGGATTCGGCTGGCAGGCCCTGCTGCCCGTACTGGCCGAGGCGGGCTGGGTGCTGCCCCGGCCACGACCGGTGTTCGGCCACGGCGCGCAGGTGGTGCTCGCCGGTACGGACGGCCGCGAGGAGCTGAGGCTCTTCGGCTGCTACCACCCGAGCCGGCGCAATGTGAACACCGGGCTGCTGACGCGTCCGATGCTGGAGACGGTGTTCCGCGAGGCGGCCACCGCCGCCGGGCTGTAGCCCGGGAGCGGCGGGAAGGCCGGGGGAGGCGAGGCCGGGCGCCACCGCGTCTCAGCGGCCGGGCCGGGCGCCACCGCCTCTCAGCGGCCGGGCCCGGCGGTGCACTGGCCCGGCGCAACGGCTGGCTGTAGCACGGCAGTTGGACCCGGAAGCCGCCGACCCCGGCAGCCGTACCTGCCTCCGTACCCGTACGCCCCGGAACCCCCCGCACCCCCGTTCGTACGCCCCCCCCCGCTCATACGCCCGGAACCCCCCGCACCCGTACGCCCAGAACCCCGGGCCACCGGCCGACCGCCCCGCGCCCCGCCTCCTACCCCGCGCTGCCCGCGTGTTCGATGGCCCGGCTCCATGCCTCGTACGTGGGCCGCGGCCGGGCCGGCTCCAGCGGTTCCGGCGGCTCGCTCGGCCGCACGTCGCCGAAGGGGGTCCAGCCCCACTGCCGCATCGCGCCCCTGGCCGCCTCGTTCCCCGGCTCCACCAGGGCCGTGACCAGCGCGGCCCGCGAACGCACCAGCAACTGCCCGACCAGGCGGGTGGCGATCCGCTGCCGCCGGTAGGACGGCTGCACCATCAGCTCGGCCAGGACGAACACCTGCCCGGACGCGGTCAGTTCCTCGACCGCCTCCGGAAGCACACCCCGGAAGCCCTCCCAGAACCCGCCGTCCCGGTCCAGGACGTACCCGTACGCGCATCCGGCCAGGGTCGGGCCGTCGGCCACCATCATGTCGAAGCCGGGACGCTGCATGTCCTCGGCGAAGCGCTCCAGGAACTGACCGCGGTCGTGGAACTCCTCGCCACGCGGCCCCCGGTACACCTCGACATGGGTGTCCGCGACGGCCTCCCGCTGCTGTTCGGCCTGCCATCGGGTCAGGCGGCGCATGAAGACCTCTGCCATGTGTTCCTCCCGTTTTCCGGCCATCGTCCCAGCGCCGGGCGATCAGCGGAACGGCCAGTGCGGGATCCGGCCTCGCCCGGACGCCCGGGGACAAGGCCAGGTGGCGCGGTGCGGGCAGGGCGCGCGGCGGAAATGGCCGAATGGCGCCGTCCGGAGTGCGGGCTTCCGGCCGGTGCCTTCCCCTGGATACGTGACGGACGACGGTACCCACGGACTCGGTGAGCCCGGTGAGCTCCGGGCCCGGACCGCGACGCCTGAGCGGCGCCCGCCGGGCCGCCTGATGCGGTCGTTCCTCGCCGTCCTGCTGATCGTGGCCGCCGGGATCCTCACCCCGGTCTCGGCCGTCGCCGTCTGGACCCGCGATGTCGTGGGCGACACCGGCCGCTATGTCGCCCTGATGCGGCCGCTGGCCGCCGATCCCGCCGTACGGTCCGCCGTGACCGACCGGGCGACGGAGGCCATCATGAAGTACGTCAGCGTCGACGCACTGCTCAAGTCGGTCGGGCCCGCGGAACGGGCCGAGATCGAGCTGGCCATCGGCGCACTCCACCAGCCGATCACCTCGGGGCTGAGGAACCTGGTGCACCGCACGGTCGCGGACTTCGTCGGCAGCGACGCGTTCACCGGTCTCTGGGTCCAGCTCAACAGGACCGCGCACACCGCCGCCGTACGGGCCCTGACCAGCGACCGGGGCAGCGCCCTCACGATCGATCTGTCCCCGGTGACGGAGGCCGCGAAGAAGCGTCTCGTGGACAGCGGACTGACGCTCGCGTCGAAGATCCCCACGGTGCACACCCGGCTGACCGTGCTGGACTCCGCGGCAATGGGCCGTGCGCGCACCACCTTCCGGCTGCTGCGGACCGGCGCCCTCTGGCTGCCGTACGTCACCGTGCTGCTCGCGGCGGGCGGCGTCCTCCTCTCAGTCCGCAGAAGGCGCGCCCTGGTCACCGCTGCCCTCGCGGTGGCGGCCGGTGCGCTGCTGCTCGCTCCGGCGCTCGCCGTCTTCCGCAGCCTGTATCTGGACCGGCTACCGGGCGGCGTCCCGGAGCCCGCCGCGGCCGCCGTCTTCGACGCGCTGACGGCCTTCCTGCGGACGGCGGCCCGCATGATCGCCGTCTCCGGCGCCGTGGTGGCGCTCGCGACCTGGCTGGGCGGCCCGGGCCGGGCCGCGGTACGGGTCCGTACGGCGTGCCGGGGCTCCGTCGGCGCCGTACGTGACGCCATGGGGCTGCGCACCGGGCGGGCCGGGCTCTGGGTGTGGCGGGCCAGGATCTGGCTGGACCGGGCGGTGGTGGCCGTCGCCCTCGCCGTCTACCTGGTCTGGTACCGGGCCCCCCCGCGCGGCGCGGGGGGGCTCCTCCACACCCCCCGCCGCGCGCGGGCGGGGGTGGGGCGTGTGGCCGACCCCGCCCCCGCCCGCCCCCCCCGCCGGAGCCCCGGCGCGCG
>NZ_JBHYWP010000070.1:0-40608 GCF_042751845.1 Streptomyces sp. NPDC059398
AAGCGCTACCTAAAGTCCATCCCAGCATCTCTCAGTCATCTGCATCCACACAGGTCAGGCCGATGACGCAGCTTCACCATGAATGAGAACGCACAACAGCATGGCCTCACTCTATCGAAAATGGCTCTTTCGCATAGTGAATGCGATAGGACCATGTTTTCGATGTCGTCGGAGCGCGATGGGGATGACCCGCGAGTCACGAACGCCCGCCGATCCGGGAGCTGGTTGCACAGCGTCCGGCACTCTGCATCGGTCTCACTATGAGCCCGGCCGTCTGGTTGTTCTGACCGGGAAGGTTCGCCGGGGCGGTCGTCTGGGCGGTTGGATGCACGGTGACGTTCGCTTGGGCTGCTGGGGGTGTGGTGGCTGAGCTTGTCCGTGTGTGCAGGTTGACCGGCCAGGGGCGGAAGTTGCAGCAGATCGTGTGCCGGGGCAGCACCAGTTCGGTGCGCTGCTGGCGGCGATGATGCTGTTGGCCTGGGCCGGCGGGAACCGGGTGCCGGTGATCGCGAAGTTGGTGCAGGCCGGCGAGGACACCGTGTGGGGTGTGATCCACCGGTTCAATGAGATGGGCCTGGTCTGTCTGGCCCCTCGGTGGGCGGGAGGCCGTCCCCGCTTGCTCAGCCCTGATGACGAGGAATTCGTCGTGCAGACGGCTACCGCCCGCCCGGTCAAGCTCGGCCGGCCCTTCACCCGCTGGTCCGTCCTTGAACTCGCCGCTTACCTGAGGGAAGTGCACGGATGCGTCATTCGGATCGGCCGCGAGGCGTTACGGTGCCTGCTCGCCCGCCGCGGCGTCACCTTCCAGAGGACCAAGACGTGGAAGGAGTCGTCCGGCCCCGAGCGCGGCGTCGAGCTGGACCGCGTCGAGGAGATTCTGGAGCTTTTCCCGGACCGTGTATGTGCGTTGGACGAGTTCGGGCCGCTCGGCATCCGGCCCCCGCCGGGTCGTGCTGGGCCGAGCAAGCCCGGCCCGAGCGGCATCTGGCGACCTATCACCGCGCTGGCAGCGCTGAAGTCGATCCGCGCCGCCCGCTCAGAGGGTGCCCCGATCTACCATCCTGGACAGCCTGTCCGCCCACGAAGGCGCCTTCGTCCGCCGCTGGGCGAAGAACGGCCTCGGGACTGGTGGGCTCGCATCGGCTCCAGGTTCCTCCGGCTTCAGTGACCAGGCGGGTGGCTGTCTTGTCGTGGTAACCGAGTGCCTTCGCGATGACGGGGCCAGGGCCTGGAAGGACGAGTTGGCGGATCGCGCGGCTCCGCCGCCCGACGGGAGCGCTGAAGCCGGGCGTGTCTGTGCCCGTCACAGTGTCGTCCACCGGACGAGTGCAGGGCTTGACGCGCTGCGAGCCGCACTGACACAGATCGTCAACTGATTGATTCTCACGGATCTGGTCGCTGTCCTGGTCCTGCGTAGGGTTCCAAGGAGGCGGCAGTGCGGCATTTGCGCACTCGATCTGCTGCCGCGCCGAGTGTTCAGGTGCCCCCGCGAGAGAAGGAAACACACCCCTTATGCGCGCCCTTGTGGTCGATCACAGTGAGGCCGGACCCGTCCGGTTCGCCGATGTCGATGAGCCCGTACCGTCCATCGGCGAGGCGTTGGTGGAGATACGGCATATCGGTCTCAACTTCGGAGAGCTGAATTACGTGCACCAGTGGCCGGCCGGCGCTGTGCACGGTCACGACGCGGCCGGCATCGTGGTGCGCGCCGCATCCGACGGCTCGGGGCCGCCCGCAGGTACGCGCGTCGCGGTGGGAATGGCTCCCCACGCGTGGGCGGAGCGGGTGGCAGTCAGCCCCGCCTCGCTCGGCACCGTCCCCGAGGGCGTGGATCTGGCCGATGCCGCCGCGCTGGGGATCGCCGGCGTCACCCCGTTGCGGGTGCTGCGCAAGCGTTCCCTGCTGGCGCGCAACGTTCTGATCACCGGCGCCAGCGGGGGCGTGGGGCACTTCGCCGTCCAACTGGCGGCGCTTGCGGGCGCCCGGGTGACGGCACTCGTCGGTTCACCGGAGCGAGCCGCCGGACTCCGTGAACTCGGCGCCGACAAGGTCCTGACCGACCTGGCCGAGACCGGGGACCGGTTCGACTTCGTCCTGGACACGGTCGGCGGGCCGCTGGTGGCCCAGGCGTGGAGTGCCCTCGCCGAGGGCGGCACCATCCACCTGGTCGGTTACTCCTCGGGGCAGGAAACCACGTTCCCGCCAGGGGCTTTGTTCGGCTTTGGTGAGCCCCGCAGCATCGCCACCTACGGCGACATGACGCCGACCGGCGGGGAGTTGACGGACATGCTGGGCCTCATGGCCGCCGGGAAGCTCTCGGCGCCGGTCGGACTGCGGGGCGACTGGCAAGGCGTGGACGACGCCGTCCAAGCGCTGTTCGCGCGGAAGGTGCACGGAAAGGTCGTTCTTGACGTGACGTGAAGCTGTGGACCAGGACACACGCGCCGTCGGTGGGCGGTGCGCGGCGGTGGACGAGGATGGACTCATGGATGTGCTGGCGGAGGTCTTGCGTGTTTCGGGTGCGCGTAGGGCGCTCGGGGTCGTGCTGAAGGCCGGCGGAACCTGGGGCCTGTATCTGGATACCTCTCCGGGAGCGGCACTGCATGTGGTGTCCCGCGGCACCATGTGGCTCCACGTCACGGGCGAGAAACCTCTTCAGGTGCAGGCCGGAGACGCCGTCCTGGTGCCGCCGGGCACCGTACACGGGATAGCCGGCGGCGCCGGTGCGACGATGGGTCCCTGCGACCGGGAGGCGGCGGCCCGGTCTTTCGCCGATGGCCGAGCCCTGCGGCTGGGCTCGGCGCCGGTGCAGACGGAGGTGATCGTCCTGCGCTACGAGCAGGACCCGGAGGTGCGCACACCGGTGCTTACCTCCCTCGCCCGGCCGATGCACGTCACAGCCCTGGAGAACGCGCAGCTCAGAAAGGCCGTTGAACTTCTCGCTGCCGAGCTCGCACAGCCGCAGATCGGCACCACCGCCGCCGTCAACAGCATCGTCGACCTTCTGCTCGTCCAGTTCGTACGTGCCTGGCTGGCCCGCCATCCGCAGGAGCAGTCCGGCTCATGGCTGGGAGCGATGCGTGATCCGGTCGTGCGCGACGCCCTGGCGTGTGTCCACGCCCGACCGGGACACCCCTGGACCACGGAGACCCTGGCCGCCGCGACGAGCGTCTCCCGGGCGACGCTCTCCCGGCGTTTCCGGTCCGCCCTCGGACAGACGCCGGGCGCGTACCTGGCACAGTGGCGCATCGATCTGGCGTCCGTCCGGCTCCGTGATACCGATGAGCCCGTCGAATCGATCTCCGGCGCGGTCGGATACGGTTCTGCGCACGCTTTCAGCCGTGCCTTCAGACGTGCCAGAGGCACGGCCCCGGGCGAGTACCGCTCTCGACTTCGCAAGTGATCCGGCCTACTGGTGGGCTCTCGTATTCAACTGTTTCAACTGTCGCTGGTTCCCGGAGGAGCCCAGCCCGCTGGTGACCTTGTGTGATCCCCCGGGGCGTATCGGCTCCAGGTTCCGCCGGTCTTGTTGCGGAGTCGGCTGGTGGTTTTGTCGTGGTAGCCGAGAGCGTCTGCGACGGCGGGTGCGGGGGGTCGAGGAATTGCTGCCGGACAGCGGCGCCGCGTACGGGCGTGGTCGGGACTCCGGCTTTCCTCAAGAGCGCGGACAGGTGGTCGGGGCGGGCGGGCTGTCCCGACCGGCGGCCAGGGAAGAGCCGGCGGGGCGCGGGGTTGGTGGCGGTGTCATGGTGTCGCGGTTCGCGGTGTGCTCCAGCAGCAGGGCAGCGACCGGATCAGGGACGGGTGAGGCCGGTTCCCCGAGCCGTAGCAGCACGGTGTCGCCGTCCCGGATGACGTCGTCGACGCTGAGCCGGACGACGCGGCTCACGGGCTGGGCGTAGAGGAGCACGATGACTCCGGCGACGCGGAGAGGTATCGGTATCGCCGGATCGGTCAGCAGCCGGCCAAGGGCATCGAAGCGCTCGTCTTCGCTCAGTGCGGCCCGGCGGGAGATCTTCATCGTGGGGATGGAGAGAGAGCCTCGGCAGCGGCGGCTCTGCATGGCCCAGTTGAGGAAGGCTCTCCAGCAGGTGCGGGCATGTTCGGTGTTCTCGGCGAACCAGGCGTCGACGTCGGTCTGGGCGCATGACGCGAGGGTGCTGTTCCGCTCGCCGAGCCGTTGCAGGAACGCGGTCGCGTACTTGACCTGTTCGGCAGCGAACCGGCGGATGCTGGGCGTGGTGTGGCTCCTCTCGGCGCGGGTCCGCAGCCGGGGGGGCGTGCCGGGTCGCGAGGAGTCGGATCGTCTTGGCGTGCTCGGGCAGCCGTTGGTGCGGGGCGATGGTCATGATCAGCCTCCAAGTGCGGAATGCCTGACTGTGCGTCGGCGATGCCGGTCAGGTGGCCGGGAAGCCAGCGCTGGAAGGAGCAGAGGTACTTGTCGACCGCGGGCAGGGCTCCGCATGTCATCAGGAGTTCTTCCAGGTGAGCGGCGGCCCGCCAGGGCTGGAGCCCGTGGAAGGCGCCGTGGGTCAGCGGGATCTCGCCGAGGCCGGGCCGCCGCAGTAGCCGCGATGCGCTGCCCGGCTGGTCGCGGCGCATCTCCAGCCAGGCCAGGCCGCTTCTGGGCTTGTCCATCGCCACCAGTAGGTCGAACAGCGGAACTAGCGTGGGTCTGATGCGGCTGTCTCCGTCGTTCAGGAGCGCGGTGAGGCGGTCGGTGAGGGTGCAGCGTTCGCAGAGCCGTCCGCCCAGGAGCTTGCCCTCGAAGCCGCAGCGCCGCCACGTCCAGGTCCGTCTCCTGCTCCTCGACCAGCTCCAGCTCCTCGAACAGCACCTTCGCCGCCCGCGCGAGCACGCGTGACGCCTTCTCCAGCTGCGGCAGCGTCGACAGCCGCTCCTTCTCCGTCTTCCGCTGCGCGGTATTCAGCAGCCTCGTTGCCATCAGGACCTGGAACAGGTCCAGGGCTTCATCGATCGCCTTCGCCTCCAGGTGCCGTATCACCGCGGTGAGCATCGCCGTGCGCTGCGGCTCCTGAGCCCGTTCCAGCAGTGGCGCCTTCGACCCCAGCGCGTACCGGGCCAGCACCGCCATCCGGTTCGGCGGGATCTGCGACAGCCTCAACCTGCCGAGCCGGTACGCGCCGATCTCGTCCGCCCGCTCCAGCACGCGGGCGAACGCCGTCCCCCTCGTCCGCGTCGGCGGCCGGCGCAACCGCTCCAGCTCCGAGAGCCGGGAACCCTCCGGCGTCTTCAGCGTCGCCACCAGATCCCCCGGGCAGCGCCGGGTCCGCGCGGCGGGCGGCGCCCGCGACCGTGTCGTGCAGCCGCCTGTCCGCGACCTTCCGCACCTCCGACACCTGCCGGGCCAGCACGCTCACCCCGGGCAGCAGGACCCGGTTGCGGCGCAGCCAGCCCACCACGTGATCGAACAACGCCTTCGGACCCTCGGCGTGCGTCCACGCCCGCCCCTGCAGGAAGGTACGGAACCGCCTCGACCACTCCGCATCGTCGTACTCGTGGTACGCGTAGGCGTCCCTGATCTCCCACGCGTGCTCGTACGCCGTCTTCGGCCGCTCGGTGTACCGCTTCACCACCGACGGGTCCTCGACACCGAGCTGCGCGGCCAGGTACTCGACCACCGGCCACGGCGCATCCAACGGGTCGTCCGGGAGGAGGCGGCCGATGTAACGCACCGTGCACATCTGGAGTGCGAAGCCGAGCTGGTGGTGCGCGGAGCGCCGCCGGGCGATCAGATCGCGGTCGACGTCGTCCAGGAAGAAGAACCGCTCCAGCTCGGGGCGGGTCGGCTCCTCGGTAAACTTCCCGTACGCCTCGGCCTGCTCATCAGTCAGAAACCCCACCGGCACGGACGGACCGTAGCCAGCCCCGGCACCCGCCCGGCGCTCTTTCCACGAACCCCAACAGAGCCCCAGCCAGTGTGCTAACTGACCATGATCGTTCTCAGCGCCAACCGCTGTACCGATGTTCCCCGAGGCCAGCTACCAGGCCCTGCCCCGCTGGAGGGGCGAACACGAGATCACCTGCCTGGTACGCCGTCCCGTACGGCACCGAGACCGAGGTCGGCGTCGTGAAGGACTTCTCTGTGGGTGATGAGTGCACCAGCAGCGCAAGGCCCTACGAGCCGGTGAGCTGGAAGAGCGATACAAGGCGTGCTGGACGTGCCTGAGGCCGGGACTGATCTGGGAGCCGGGCGAGGAGGCATGGGAGAACAAGTCCTGCCGTCTTTCGGGTCTACCGGCAGGCCACCGGCAGGTCACCGGGCACCTCGCGCCACGGCGGGGCGCCAGGCGGGGTGAGGACGACGTGATGGTCCCGGACTGGAACTGTCCGTGGCTGCTCGACTGGCAGCGCCCCTACCGGTGCTCGCCGATCTGGTCGACGCTGACGGCGTCCTGCCATGCACCGTGCCGGGCGTGTCGTCTTCGAGGGTGACGAACCGGCACGTGGCAGTGGCGGCAGGAACCGGGCGCCTGGCGCAGCTGCTGCCCGAGCAGCGGAAGCAGCTGACCGGGCTGGGTGTGCGGGTGCCCTTCTCCTTGGCTGCCACTGGCCCCGGCGGGGCTCGCTTGCGGCGTTGACCGACGTAGTCGAGGGTCCGGGAAAGGCCGGAAGCAGGAGGACTGGCTCGGGCGGCGTTCCAGCGGGGTCTGGCCGCCCTGGCCCAGCAGGCGGAGAGGGAAGAGTGGCCTGTTCCGCGCAGCACGGTCGTGGAGATCGCGGTCGGCGGCGAGGCGGGGCGTGTGGCGGTGAAGCTGGGCGGGTGACGGTCGAACGCCAAGTTGAGGCGGGTCAAGCTCCTACGGAACAGGCCGCCCCCCACGCAGTGCTGGACATGGACGAAGCGGGCCAGGCACCGGCCGTTACGGCCATACCGGAGCCGCCGGCCGTGACCCGCACCGCCGGCGGCCGGCTCCGAAACCGTGAGCAGTGCAAGAGTGCCACGAGGAGTGTGCACGGGGCCCTCGACCGGGTGCACAGCCCTGGGGCAGATCCCCAAGGGCAAGAAGGTCTACCTCTGGGACACCCACGGCCACCACTGGCAGTACGTACGGATCGCCGACACGAACAAGCGCGGGTGGGTGGCCACGAAGTACATCGGAGCGTGACGGACACCGACCGCCGAGCGCGGTCGGTGAGTCCTGTCGCGCCCAGGATGAGCGAGCATGACCGGTATTACAGCAAGCCGTCCGCCGCCGCGGCCGCCGTGCACAACGCAGCCCACGCTCCGGCGGCCGCAGCGGCCTTGCGGCGGGCAGCGGGATCGGGAAGCTGAGTGCCGAAGAGCACCGCGTCGGAGAGGTCCGCCACCACCCGGCACACGGTCGCCGTGCGCCTCGCGGAAGTGTTCTTGGCGACCATCATGGCGGTGCCGATCGCGGCGTCCCGCGCCCCCATGGCTCGGACCAGCAACGCCGTCGGCGCCGGCACGGATCCGCCCCGCCCGGTCAGCTGACACGGCCGTGCGAGCCAGACCGGTCGCACCATGGTGCCCACACCGTAGGCGACGGTGGCCGCACCCGCCCATCGTGTCCAGCTTGCCCCCATGACCTTCCTCCTCATATCCGGGACGATGCCTTACCGGCTTCCCACCCTCCCCCGGACCACACCGCCTCGCACTTCGCCCCCGACGCACACCTGCCGGTCTCAGCCGCTCGCCTCCCGTGCCAGGTGCGGGAGAGCGGCGTGCCGAATTCCAGGGGGTGCGTGGGCGGATCCCCTGGGTGAGGATGAAGCTACGGACGGCCTGCCCGCCGGTCCCCTGCTGCGGGTGCAGGATCTCGCCGCCCATGCCATATAGAGCCTCGCTGACCATCGGGTTCATGGCTGTCTCAGGCCATGTCCACGCGCTTGTGTCTCAAATCGCGTGGCCTTTCCTCGCGAACGGCTTTGCCGGTCAGAGGGAACAGGTTGCGGGGTGCCCGTCGTCCGCTCTTCGCGTGGGCCCATTCGAGACGGGCCCCGATGGCGCCGAGGAGTTGGTCCGGGGTGCGGAGATCGCGATGTTCTTGCCGGATCTGGCTACTGGCCCAGTCACCGCACTCCAACTGAGCTTCGCCCCTGTCCCAGACGATGAGCATGGCGACATCGCCGTCGGTCTCCACCGTCATCCATGCGCTGGTCTTGGGCCGACCGTCATCAGGTGATCGTTGGATGTCACCCGTGACTCCGCGTGATCGCAGTTGCTCCTCGTTCTCAGCGAACGAGGTATGGAGCATCTTCGGCGACCTGGCCCTGGAGACATGAACTCACGGCCCCATTCCACCGACTGGCCGCACTACCCCGCCCCGCCAGCTGACCCGCCGCCGCCCACCTCGCCCCAAGGATCTCGGAGAAACCGACCCCGCGTCGGGCCCTGACCATGCTCACCACCCGACCCAGCCTCAAACAACCTCGCTCAGCCGCCCAGCAATCCAACTGAAACGGCGAGACTAGCCCGTCCCACGATCGACGTACCGGTGTAAAGCGGTGGTGAATCGCTGCATCCGTACAGCGCGCCGTTGCCGCCCTTATTTGCAGCACCATCGCGTGCCTGTGGAAGCGGTTCACCCTGACCGAGGACACGAAATCTGGCCTCAGCTGACGTAGGGCGATGGCGATTCCCAGACAATTCCTTATGCGGGGAGAACCGATGGGACGCCGCACAGCCGGGGTGCAGGGGGCGGAAGTTGCCAGGACCAGGCCCGTCTGACGCGTATCTGGGGCGTCCGAGCGGCCATAGGAATCGGTCAAAGGACAAGGCTGCGCCTTCGATACCTGCAACTTCCGGCCAGGCCGCGTAGCCCACTGGCGGTTCTCGATTGCCTCAGGACTGCCGCCGGGAGGGGATGCACTTGAATCGGGACTGGACCCGTGGTGCCCCAAATGTCCGTCGCTCTCGTGCACGGACAAATTTCACGCCACCCCAAAATCAAGGGCGCAGAACGCCGTTAGGCTGGTCTCAACGCAAAGGGAGCTCTGTCTCAACTCTGGTTCCTAGGCCAGACGAGTCGAGACGAGCCCCCTGCACGGTGCGAGTCCAAGCGAGCAGCCAGAAAGGGCACCGAATGAAGAGTAACGCGGAGGGCCGGGGCCGGCGCACCCCTGGCCGGAATCGTGGACCAGGCGCACCCGTCGTCATCTGCGCCGTTCTCTGAGTGCTAATCGGGGCCGGCCTCTCTACCTCGGATTCGAGGCCTTGCACGGCGCGGCCTACCAGGCAGGAAGCGGGCTGGTGACCGTGCTCATCCTCTGGGTCAGTGCCCGGCGCTGACCCCATCGCACTCCCGAACCAGCGGGCCCGTCACTCTCGGGGTGACGGGCCCATACCGTGCCGCAACGGGTCCGAGAGTTGACCGAAAGCAAGCCATCACCCGGCTCCAACAGACCGGCCCGGGCTAAGCGTTGTCCCGTAAGTGCTCTCTGAGCAGATTCCGGCATGGTGGGCTGCTGTGCAGCCGGGTGGTCTATCCGGCAAAGGCCAGATTGTGCAGGCGGGCGATGCCGAGCACGGCGTGGTGGACGCCGTCGCCTTTGAGGCGGCAGTCGCGGAGGACCTTCCAGGTCTTCATTCGATCGAATGCGTGTTCAACACGAGCGTGGACCTGCTTGTGGGGCTTGTTGTGGACCTGCTTCCAGTCAGGTGACTCCTCGCCCGTGCGGCGCCTATGGGATATGACGAGTCCGGTGCCCGGATATCCACCGTCGGCAATCGTCATCGTCGTGCCGACGGCAGTCTTTGCACCGGACTCCTCCCACGCCTTGCAGTCGTTTCGGTTGCCGGGCAGGGGCCGGCCAACCACCACGACAAGGCAGGTGCCGGCGTCGATGACGACCTGGTGATTGGTGGAGTACCGGTAGTTTTTCGACTGCTCGGCGACAGCGTGGTCGCGGGTGGGCACCAAGGTGCCGTCCACGACCAGGACGGTGCCCCTCGCGAACCGCTTGCGAGGCTGGAGGGCGAGCAAGAGACCGAGGTGCTCGATGATCCGGCCCGCTGCCGACTTGGACACCCAAACAGCAGGGCCAGTTGCCGCATGGTCAGGTTCGTGCGCCAGTAGACCGCGACCAGCAGAGCCCGGTCTTCCAGCGACAGACCCCGCGGCCGGCCCCGGAGGGCCGCATCCGCGCCCTCACGCCGCAAGACCGTCACCGGCTTCCCGAACTGACGCGGGCTCAGCCCGGTGAACGGGCCTATCCCAGACGACTCGACCGCCGTGATCACACCAGGTGCTGGACATCGACGAGTTGGACAATCCGGCCCGGATCCAAAGGCGGGACTGGCAGATGGCGACGGCCTGCGACGTTCCCCACCACCGTCGTCCGATCCATCTCGAATCCGGAGGTGCGGTTTGACCGGGTCCGATGCCGGGACTTTCCAACCCTCACGACATCGGTCCTGTCGGACAGTTCATTGCGCTGGCGATAGCGCTGTGATCGATCCGACCATCAGGCACCTGATCGGCGTCTGACGGAGGCTGGCCCTGCCTGGCGCAACGGCGTCGGCAGGGCCGCTCCTGTTCGTGAACTCGGCCGCCAGCACATCTCGCCGCTGGCCACAGTCGAAGGATCCGGCCAACAGAACCGTGCCTAACGTCCCTCACACAGCTACGTTGACCTGTAGCAACACCCGCGAACCCCGGATAACGATGCGGGCGGCCACGGGGCCGGTGGGCATCAGGCGACGGCCGGGCGCGGGGCGGCCCGGGGCGGTGTGCTCCTGGTCGTCGACGGGGCGGTGGCGGGCGGTCAGCGTGAGGATGTACGCGTTGCCGGTGCGGGTGAGCGCGGTGCTGGTGTCGATGTTGAGCGGCCCGAAGGAGGGCTGTTCGAGGGCGGCGCGGATGAAGTGCGGATGGTTCCCGAGTGCGGCTGTGACGGCGTCCCAGGCGTAGCCGCCCGCTCGACGTCGGGGTCCGGCGTCGCGGAACCAGACCGTCTCGTCGCCGGGCGCGGCTTCGCAGGGCGGTAAGCCGGCGTGCGATTGACCGGTCATATCTCCCCATCGACAGCTCGCCTCAAAGGGCCCCGTACGGACCGGTACCGCGCCGGAAGCCAAGCCGAGGCCCGTCCGGGTGTGATGCATAGGGCATGAAGGTCATCGAGCCACTGCGTCGGCGGGGGCGGGCGTGGCGCGGTCCGCAGGTTGCGTACCCCTCACCCATGTCGGGCAGAGACCGTGCCCGGGGCTGGGATCTAGTGGCGGAACACTGGGCCGAGATTGAACCAGCTTTCCAGAACGCGTAGTTGCAGACGTTGGGCCTCTATTAATCAATAGTCCAGAAGTGATTTTTGGGTGAAGGATTCGCCAAGATTATGTCAAGCGTGGTTATATTTCGCCGCTAACGATCAAGCGCGCTGTCGCCGGGGGGCACGTCCGAAGGCGACGTGGCGCGCTCTTGGGGAGAACCACGATGAAGAACACATTGCGTGCCAGCGGCATCGCGATGCTGACCGCCGGAGCAGTCTTGCTGGCCACGCCGAACGTCGCCGTGGCGGCGGGGCAGCCTGCGGCGGACGAGTCGGCCAGCGCGAGAGCCGAGGAAGCTCTCTCCGCTCTCGCGGAGTCAATGGAGGCACTGCAGGCCCATCCGATTTCGGAGGCGGAGAGCGTCGAAGCGGCGATGACGTCCGCGAAGGTGCAGGACCGGCAAGTAGAGGTCCTGCAGATGCGGACGGAGACCGACACCGTCTACGCCAATCCGGATGGGACCCTGACGCGTCAGACCGCTGCGGGGCCCATCCGGATGATCCGGGACGGTCGCTGGGTGGACGTGGATGTCGACCTGCGGCGGGAGTCCGATGGCGATGTGGTCGCCAAGGCACACCCGGAAGGTCTCAGGCTCGCGGGCAAGGGGGGTTCCCTGTCGCGCTCGCTGAAGGCCGCGGCGGCGACCCCGCAGGATTCGGCACGGGATTTGGTCTCGTTGGGCAGTGGCGCATCGCGTATCGCGGTGCAGTGGAAGGGCGGGCTGCCCGCTCCCGAGCTGTCGGGAAACACCGCGACCTATGCGAACGTCATTCCCGGCGGTGACCTGATCGTCGAAGCGACCCGCACCGGCTTCGAGCAGTACCTGAAACTGCGCCAGGCGCCGCGGGACGGCGCCCCCCTCTCGCTTCCGATCGTTCTGCCCGACGGCATGAATGCGATAGCCAACGCCGGCGGCGGCATCGACTTCGTGGGCGATTCAGGGCAGACCATTGCCGTCATGCCTGCCCCGACCATGTGGGACGCGCAGGTCGATCACCGCTCCGGTGAACACACCAACCGGCGCAAGGTAGCCATGGAGGTCACCCAGTCCGGGAACGTCGCACAGCTCACGCTGCGACCCGACACGCAGTGGCTGACCGACACGGCAACCCAGTACCCCGTCACCATCGATCCCGCGACGGACGCACTCGATGTCCTCTTCGACACGTTCGTGCAGGGTGGTGACACAACGGACCAGTCCGCGAACACCGATCTGAAGGTCGGCTGGCCAGGTGACTACGACGGCAGCACGAAGCGCGTCGCCCGGTCGTTCCTCACCTTCCGCACGGAAAACTTCTCCGATGCCCTGGTCTCCAAGGCGTCCCTGAAGCTGTGGAACTACCACTCCTGGTCGTGCGAGAAGCGCGGCTGGGAAGTGTGGGCCTCCGGAGCAGCGGACAAGAACACTCGCTGGACCAAGCAGCCGCAGCTCCTGGAAAGGATCGCCACCTCCACGGACACCAAGTCAGCAACCTGCAACAACGCCGGATGGGCCACCGCCGACATCACCAGGCTGGCTCAGACGTGGGCCTCGGCCAAAGCCGAGACCGGTTCCGTCGCGCTCAAGGCCGCTGATGAGTCCGACACGTACGCCTGGAAGCGGTTCTACTCGGCCAACGCCACCAACCAGGACCAGATCCCGACGCTGGAGGTGACATACAACTACCGTCCCCTCAACGGCGCCAACCTGCAGGCGGGTGCCCCGTTCATCTCCAGCGGCGGCATCTTCAAGGTGAACACCACCACGCCGGTCCTTCGATACTCGACCGTCGACCCCAACGGCGAGGACGAGGTCACCGGCACCTACGAGATCACGGACACGGCCACGGGCAAGGTCGTGGTGATGTTCAACGCCGCTCCTGCTCCCGCCAACAGCACCTCGCAGGTGACAGTCCCCGCCGGCAAGCTGACCACGGGCAAGACCTACAGCTTCCGCACCACCAGCTACGACGGCACCCACTACGCCAACGGATGGTCGGACCCGGTGCGCTTCACCGTGGACACTTCGTGGAAGCCGACGGCCGCCGAGAACACGCTGGGGCTTGCGAACACCTATTCCGACGCCGCCGACATCACCGCGGCAACGTCCTCGGACTCCACCTACGCCTCCATCGCGGTGACCGAGGAGAACGTGGTCTCCGTTCCCTGGGACGGCCAGAACAACGCCATCAACGTCCAGAACGAACTGATGCCCAACAAGCTGACCATCCCCGCGGCCAGCACCAAGGGCACCCAGGTCGGCGGAAACGTCGTCTACACCTCTTCCGGCCCCGTGGACACCGTGGTCCAGCCCACCGCCGACGGCGCCTCCCGCACCCTGAACATCCTCAAGAACAGCAGCGCCCCACACGACTACGAAACCGGCTTCACCATCCCCTCCGGGATGTCCGCCGTCACCCACGACGACGGATCCGTCTCGCTCTACGCCCCGGGCGACCAGGACGCCGAGAAGGCTCCCACCACGGACGCCGCCGGGTTCTTCGACGCCCCCTGGGCCAAGGACGCCAAGGGCAACGACATCCCCACCAGCTACAAGGTTGTCGGCAACAAGCTGGTGCAGCACGTCGAGTTCGACGCCAAGAGCGCCTTCCCCCTCGTGATCGACCCCTCGTGGTGGTCGACAACCAAGAAGATCATCAAGTGCTCCGCGGCTGTTGCCGGGTTCATCTTCACCTTCACGCCGGCCGGAAGCTCCAAGCGCGTCATCACAGCCGTCAAGCTGATCAAGAAGATCGGTGTCAAGAAGGCCGCAAAGCTCATCCAGACCTACGCCAAGCGACGCAAGCTGACCTCCGCCCACCGCAAGGCAGTGGCCGCCCTGCTCGGAATCCCCGCCGTCAAAAAGGCCTGCAAGTTCTGATTGGTAGAACACCAGTGATCGCCATAGCAACCGCCGTCGCGCAGATCATCGTGATCCTGCTGCACCGCAAGCGGACCTACGCAACAGCCAGAACCACCACGACACCCTGGGCCTACATGGCCGCATG
This sequence comes from Streptomyces sp. NPDC059398, assembly GCF_042751845.1. Classification (NCBI taxonomy): domain Bacteria; kingdom Bacillati; phylum Actinomycetota; class Actinomycetes; order Kitasatosporales; family Streptomycetaceae; genus Streptomyces; species Streptomyces sp. NPDC059398. The sequence continues at coordinate 14,239 of NZ_JBHYWP010000070.1, forward strand.
CATGATCGCCTGCGCGGCAGGATGGCTCATCATCGGGCGACCCGCCATCGGGTGGGGAGACCTCTTCCTCACCCTCATGTTCGGGGTACTGCTCGGCTCGGAGACCGCAAAGGCGCTCGAGGAACTCTCCACCCGCCGCTGGGCAGCCTGGACAGCGGCTTGCATCTCCGGCATCGGCTCGGCCACCTGGCTCTCCCAAAGCCCCTGGCCCTTCACCTGACCCAGAGAACAACTTCCGCTACCACTTCCGCTCATCTCACCCCCAGGTGAAATGAGCATGTGTCACGCACGACGGCCACCGACGACGGCCTCGTGAACGAGGGCCCCGGACCATCAAGGCCCCGGGCCCTCACGCACGACCAGCCTGCGCACGGCTGTGCGCCTGTGGCTGCGCCACTTCTACCCCTGTACGGGGCAGGGTTTCTCTGTGCTTGGAGGCCTACAAACCCGTGGGAGAGGGTCCTGTGGCCAGGTGTGGAGCGGGGCCACCCGTACCGGACGAGGTCAGGTATCGACGACACTACGAGTTACCTGGTGAGGAGGGGCTGCTGGTCATGTGGTGCCGTCAACACGACACGACGGCTCCGCCTGGCGGCCGACCCTCTCGGCACGGGCCCGGCGCAGCTAGGAAGATGCATGCCATGGACATCGTGGGAGCGACGATCCACAGCGGTCCGGGGGCCGGTTACTCGGCGAAGGGCACTCTCCAGCGCAGCCAGACCTTCGACATGACCTGCAGCACCAAGAACTCCGCCGGCCACCGCTGGTACTACGGCCAGGTCGACGATGTGGTGAACGGCAAGGGCATGACCGGATGGATCTATTCCGCGGGCCTCTCCTAGAAGCTGCCTCACCGAGCGGTCCGGCCTGTCAGCTCACCGATCTCCGGAACCGAATCAGTGACGCCAGAGGAATCACAGCGAGATGTTCCGGAGAGCCAGAGCCCGCTCGCCTGCCGCCTCAGTACTGTGGCTTCGTATGACCGACACCGAGATCGAGATCACCGCAGACCTGGTCCGCGACCTGCTGCAGGAGCAGCATCCAGATCTTGCAGGGCTGGCCATCCGTGAGGTAGCGGGCGGCTGGGGCAACCAGATGTGGCGCCTCGGGGACGAGTTGGCTGTGCGCATGCAGCGCATGGACCCCACCCCGCAGCTCCAGTTCAAGGAACGGCGGTGGCTACCGGTACTGGCCCCGCGTCTGCCGCTCCCGGTACCGACCCCGGTGCGGTCCGGCGAACCGTCCAAGCGCTTTCCCAAGCACTGGACCGTGATGACATGGGTTCCCGGCGAGCCGCTGGACCACAGCTCCATCAGCCGCGGCACCCACGCGGCCGACACGCTGGCGGGCTTCCTGCGGGCACTCCATGTTCAGGCGCCCGCCGAGGCGCCGGCCGCTACGGACCGCGGTACCCATCCCAGGAACTGCACGGACGGCTTCGAAAGCTTCTTCCAGGCCGCTGTCCCCGGCGACATCGCTGCCGATGTCCGCGCCGTCTGGGACGACGCCGTTACGGCCGATGCGTGGGAGGGCCCGCCCGTGTGGGTGCACGGCGATCTCCATCCCGCGAACGTCGTCGTCTCGCACGGAACGCTCTCGGGCATCGTCGACTTCGGTGACCTGTCCGCCGGCGATCCGGCGTGGGACCTCGCCGCCGCGTGGGTACTGCTGCCCGCAGGCACCGCCTCACGGTTCTTCGACACGTACGCGCACGCGGACCAGGCAGCGATCCGGCGTGCACGCGGACTGGCCGCTATGAAAAGCCTCTTCCTGATACTCATGGGCCACAACGGAGACCGGGGCCTTCCCGGCGGCAAACCCCACTGGGGCCCCGCGGGCCGGGCAGCACTTGACCGTGTTCTGGAAGGCATTTGACACACACCTCTGAAAACCGGTTCTCGCTCTTGACTGAAGCCCGTGCGACAGCCCGCCCTCGTGGGTTCATCGATCACCGACGTGTGGTGGGGATGCCACGGCCGTAGGGTGCCTGTGGCCCCGGCCGGGCCACCACCCCGACATCTGCCGCACGTACGACACCCTCAAGCCCAAGGAACCCGCTTCAACCGCCCTGCTGCTCCGCTGCGCCCAGCAGCCCGCTACGCTCTCCCCGCTCACCGCCAGCCACACATCACCCACTCGACCTCGGCATCCTCCTCCAGACACCACAGGTCCGCGGCGGCAGAGCACAGGGGGGCGAGGGCCGAGCACAAGGCCACCACACACAGAGGGGCCAAACGCGACACACCCGGCCTCGCAAACCCCACCCCGGCCGAGACCCGCCGCCTGCCGGCAACTACCCACCGGCGGGGCGGGCCAAGCCGAACGGACACCACAGCAGGGCGGGCCGGCAACAGCGCCCGGCGACAGCCGACCCGAAGGCCGGCATATCGAGCAGCGGGCGCAGCCGCAGCGTCGTGGTGGAGCAACCGCAGCGTCGCGACGTCGTGGTGGAGCAGCCATTCACCGCCTTCGAAAGGAGTGTGCAAGACCATGCCCCGCCTGAAGACTCGGCAGAGAGGGCGCCGCGGCACATGGCTCGAACTGGTCGAATCACCCCTGCGGGCCGCCGCGAGAAGGAATAGAGTCAACTCATGAGTCTGACGCCACGATTGATCGTCCCGGACCCCGACACCGCCGCGACCTACTACCAGAAGGCCATGGGTGCGGAGGAGGTCTTCCGCGCCCAGGACGACGGGGGCCGCGTTATGGTCGTCGTCCTGCAGGTCGGCGGTTCCCCGCTCTCCCTGTCCCCGGCGGTGCCTGAGTGGGGCTGGCTCTCGCCCGACGACGTCGGCGGCTCCCCGGTCCTGCTGGAGGCGGAGTTCACCGACCAGGACGCCGTCGCCGAGCGGATGGCCGCCGGAGGCGGCACCGTGGTCGTACCGGTGGAGAACCGCCCGTACGGCAAACGGGAGGGACGCATCCGCGACCCGTTCGGTCACCTGTGGATCGTCACCGGCGAGTTGCGCTGATACACCGGTCGGGTGGGCGGCGACCGCCGGCGGCTCCTCGGGGCCTCCCGCACCGTCCGTCGAGGTCGCCCATCACCTTCCGAGCGGAGCCCGAAGTCGGCTCGTGGCCTCCGGGGCCGGTATGACTCCTTGCCCCGTCGTTGATGATCCGGGGGTGCTGTCATCGGTCCGGGCGGCACCGGATGGTCGCTGATCGACGTGTTCTGCGCCATGGAAGCGTGTCCGCCGACTGGCAGGGCTGCGTGATGTGGCTGCCGATCCCCGAGGCGGTAGCAGGAGGGCCCTGAGGTCTTGTTGTGCCCGCGTGCGTCTCAGTCGGCCCGCACGGGCCACGGCGAAGGCCGGTAGGAATAAGCCTCGGTGCCCTTGCGCACCCCCTGCTTGATGGCCATCGGCAGCATCAGGTCACGTATCACCCGGGTGATCCACCGGTCGGGGGTCATCACCGCACCCGTCTGCCGGGCCTGCTTCGCCAGCGCGGCGACCCGGTCCCGCCGGGACTGCTCAAACGCGGTGAACGCCTGGGGCGCGGTGGGGTGTTCGTGCAGTGCCAGGGCGAGTTCGTAGGCGTCCTCCATACCGAGCGCAGCGCCCGCCCCCAGGTGCGGGGCCACCGCGTGCGCGGCGTCCCCCAGCACCGCGGCGCTCCCCCGGTGCCAGGTCTCCAGGGGCGGCACCTCGTAGACCGGCCACCGGCCGACCGGTCCGGCGGAGGCGGTCAGGATGCGTCGGATCACCGCAGGGTCGGGGCGGTGCCGTTCGGCCAGCAGAGCCACCCACTGCGCATTGTCGACCTCGGCCAGCTCGGCGAAGCTGCGTTCGCGGGTCTCCTGGTGGTTCTCGAACCACCACACGACACCGGGCGACATCACCTGGTAGCCGAAAAAGCCACGCAGGCCGAAGACCATGTGGAAGCGCCCGTCCACGGGGAGCTCCTCGGCGCCGATCTCCGATCTGCCCCCGGAGCCGACCACCTCGGTGTAGGCGGGCCCCGGCGCATCGGGGAGCAGCAGCCGGCGCGTGGCGGAGTGCACGCCGTCGCAGCCGAGCACGATGTCGGCATCGGTCTGCGTGCCGTCCTCGAATCCGATCCGCCAGCGGCCGTCGTCGGTCGCGTCCAGTGCGACGAGGCGCTTGGCGGTGTGCAGTTTCACCCCGGCGTCGCTCGCCGCCTCGCGCACGGCGCCGCTGAGCTCGCCGCGCATGATGTTGGTGGTGCGCTCCGGGTTCTGCACGAGTTCCCGGCCCTTGTGATTGGCGAAGCTGATGGAGCCCGCAACAGTGCCCTGTCCGAGGATCCGGTCGGCCAGGCCCAGGCGCTCCAGCACCGCGCGCCCGTTCGGGGCGAGGTTGAGGAACGAGCCGATGTCCTGAGTACGGCGCACATAGGCCTCGTACAGGTCCACCTCGAATCCCAGCCTCGCCAGGCACAGGGACAGCAGAGGTCCGGTGATGCCGGCGCCGACGACGGCGGCCCGTCGGCGTGGTGTGCTGTTCTCGTTCTTCATCGCGTGCTCCTGATCATGACCTTGGTCAGAGATTCCGGATGGCCGACCCCGTATGCCGACCCCCGTATGAGGTCTCTTGCCGATCACCGGGCGGTCGCACGCGACCATGTCGTGCTTCTTTCGGCGCCCTCGCGGACCGGCGCCCTGCCGCGGACCGACGCGCGGCACAGGCCGGAGCTGTCGGCACAAGCCGGAATCGAGCCCCCGTCGTAGCGGAACCCACCCGGAACCGACCTGGAATCGGGACCCGGCAGGATCGGAATCACGGGGGCGGTGACACGTGGGAACTGTCATCGAAGCCAGGCAGCAGCAGAACGTCCCGTTCGCGTCCCGGACCAGCTCCGGCAGCTCCGTCGGCTGACCCCCGGCGGCGGCCGGACGGGCGCGCGCAGGCCCGACGATGCCACCGGCCCCCGAACACCAGCTTCCACTTGTCACGGGAAACGGGGGCACGACTATGGCCACGTTCGTCCACAAGCAAGAAGTCACATTTCTCCGCTGGCCGGTACAGAGCCACGAGCGGGACCAGCTGCGCGAGGCGGGGCTGCCGTGTCTGCTGGTCCTGGAGGGCCGGACGCCGCCGCCGGACGACATCTCACCCACCGAGGACTGGGTGCGTCCGCCGGTGGCCCGTCTCGACCTGGCGGCTCGCGTCCACACCCTGCAGCTGCGCACCGGAACCGACTTCATGCCCGCGCTGGATCCGACCGGGGTGCTCTACTACGGCGGGCAGTCCGTGCCGATGTCCGAGGCGCAGAGCGAGATGATGCGATGTTTCCTGGCCGACTTCGGCCATCTCGTCCGCCGGGACACGCTGAAGGAGGCCCTGAGCCACATCACCAACGAGGCGGTCACCAGCAACGCTGTGGACCTGCACATCATGCGGCTGCGCCAGCGGCTGGACGGCGTCCGCCTGAGCCTGCGCACCGTGTGGGGCCGGGGCTACATGCTGGAGGCCGCCGCCTGAAACAGCCGGCCCCGGAACGCGAAGTGTCCGGCCCGTGCGAAAAGGGGCCGGGCACTTCGCGTGCGCGTCGCGGGCGGACTGTTCCGCGTGCGCGGGCCGTGCGCGGGCCGGACTCCGCTCCCGCGGCGGTCAGCCTGCCTGCCGGCTCCGGCGCTCGTGCACCTTGCCGCGCAGTTCGTGAAGTTCGGTGAACGGCATCGTGGCGCGGTCCATGAGATGTGCCGTCCCCGAGGTGCCGGCGGTGCCCCTCTGCTCCCCGAGCATCTTCATCACCAGGGCCACGTGCCCGATCTTCCACTGGAAGTAGCCGTTGCCGACCCTGAGCATCGCCTCGACGACCCGGTGGAACGAGCCCGCCTCGACGCCCGCTCCGACGATCTCCTCAAGGTCGGCTCCGATGCGCTCCAGCCCGGCGCGGAAGGCCAGGAACAGAGATCCCGAGCGGCGGCCGCTGCCCAGCACCCGCTCCAGTTCGTGGGACTGGCTGGACTGGGCGCCGCTGGCCGTGCCGAGATACCGCCGGAACTGGGCGAAGTCCTCCAGCGGTAGCCGTTCGAGCGCCATGAGCTGCTCGTGCAGCAGGCGCAGCAGCTCGCCGGCCCGGTAGAGGAGGTCGACCGACCGCTCCATGTCCGCGGTGGTCATCGTCAGGAAGTTGCCTTCCACGGCGGCGAGGTCGCCGAGGATCTGCTTCAGCCACAGTTCGCAGGTCTGGTGGCTGACGATGAAGAACTGTTCGGAGAGCACCGTGGTGAGGTCCGCGTCGTCCTCGGGTGTGCGCGGTTCCTGGAGTTTGAGCAGGTCGTCAAGTTTCAGGTAGGCGGCATAGGTCACGTCTGTCGGCATCACTGTCCCCTCTTCTCCCGGACCAGGCCGACCAGGCGTTCCACCCCGGTGGTGAGTTGCTCGCGGTCGACGCAGTACGCGATCCGGACCAGGCCGGACGCGACGCCGCCGGGCTTCAGCGGCCGCATCGAGCCGTCCGGGGCGAACTCGGGCCGCGCGGAGAACCCGCTGCCGGGAACGACCACGACGTCGTGGTGGAGCATCAGTTCGGCGCTGAACTCCTCGCCGGTCAGGCCGGTGGAGGAGATGTCGGCCATGGCGTACCAGCCGCCACCGGGCAGTGCGGGCAGCAGCCCTTCGTCGACCAGCAAGGACAGCGCGGCGTCCCGGTTTCCCCGTACGAAGTCGTGGTTGCCGGCGAGCGCTCCCGAGGCGTCCAGGGCGGCCAGCCCGGCGTACTGGACGGGCGCGGAGGGCGCGATGATGCAGGACTCCTGCACCGTTCGCATGGCGGCTGCGGTCCCGGGCCGCGAGACCGCGACGTAGCCGAGCCGGTAGCCGGTCATCGCCGGTCCCTTGGAGAAGGTGAAGACGCTGTTGACGAGGCGCTCGGGTGCGGGGCGGTCGCGCTCCAGGGCGGCGATCGACAGGTGGGGTCCGGAGAAGGCGAAGTCCTCGTACGCCTCGTCGCTGATGATCTGCCAGCCGTGCTCGTCGGCGATCTCGTAGAGGGCCTGCTGCAGCGGGAGGCCGGCGACCGCGCCGGTGGGGTTCGACGGGGTGTTGAGCAGGAGCACCCGCGTCGCGGGGGTGGCCAGCTGCCGGATCGACCCGGGGTCGGGCGCGAAGTGTTCGTCGAGCTTGTAGAACACCGGGCGGAAGCCGGCGAGCAGGGCCTGTTGCAGGTGCACGGGCCAGTGGATCTCCGGCATCAGGATCTCCGCCCCCGAGTCGGCGAGGCAGCGCATCAGTGCGCTCAGCCCCTGGCACGAGCCGGGGCTGACGAAGAGCCGGGAGGGCTCGGTGTCGATGTGGTTCACGGTGTCGAGCTTGTCCACGAGACGCTCACGGAGTTCCATGAGCCCCTGCACGTCGATATAACGGGCCCGGCCGTCCGTGGCAGCGGCGGCGAATTCCTTGGCGACGGAATCCGGCGGGGCGAAGGCGGGCTCACCCACGTGCAGCTTGATCAGGCCGGGGTGCTCCCGCTCGCGCTCGTTGGCGATCCGGAAGGACTCGTACAGCCAGGACGAGGGGATCGCCGAGGCCCGGGCGAACCACGGTGGAGCTGTCTGCGTCATCTGATTCATGCCTTTCCGCTGGTGGCAGGAGCGGCCGGGTCGGGCCGGCCAGGGGCTCCTGGGGTGTGGCTCACGCTGCTCGTCCGCCGTCCACGGACACCAGGGATCCGGTGACCCAGGACGAGTTCTCGGGGTCCACGAGGTGGCACACCCAGGCCGCCACCTCCGAGGCCAGTCCGAACCGGCCCAGGGGGGTGCCGGCCACGATTCCTTCGCGGAGGGCGTCGGCGCCCCCGCCGGCCGCCAGGTCCCACAGGCCCGTGTCGACGGGGCCGGGCAGTACCGCATTCACCCGGACCTCGGGCGCCAGTTCCACCGCCAGTGACCTGGTCAGGGAGTTCAGTGCGGCCTTGCTGGCCCCGTAGAAGGACCGGGACGGCATCGCCAGGACGCCGCCGACGGAGGAGACGTTGACCACGCTGCCCCGGCTGCTGCGCAGCAGGGGCAGCAGCGCCCGGATCAGCAGGGCGGGAGCCACCAGGTTGGTGTCGACCATCCTCCGCAGGTCCGCCTCGGCGGCGTCCTCCAGGCGGTCGAAGACCGCGTGCCCCGCGTTGTTGACCAGCGCGTCGACGCCGCCGAGGACTTCCCCGGCACGCTCCGCGATCCGCACGGCGGCGTCGGGGGCCGTGACGTCCACGGCGTACGGTACGGCGGTGCCGGCTCCGTCGGCCCGCGCCTTCGCCGTCACCTCCGCCAGCCGGTCGGCCCGTCTGCCGACCGCGAGGACGTCGGCGCCCAGCCCGGCCGCGCGGGCGACCACGGCGGCCCCGATGCCCGAGCCGCCGCCGGTGACGACCAGTCGCAGGCCTGCCCAAGAACTACTCATGCGCGGTACGACCTCCCTTCGCGTAGGCCGGAACCCTCCGCGCCAGGTCCGCGAGCAGGAGCGCGGGGTCGTCGAAGACGTGGAAGTGGGCTCCGGGTCTGATGTCGATGCTCGCGTTCCCCGTGGTGAGCCGGCTCCAGTAGTGGCCGGCCGGGGCCGGTACGAGGCGGTCCCCCCGGGCCATGCAGGCGTGCACGTCGCAGCTGAGTGAAACCGGGTCAGGACAGCCGAGGTAGCGCTCGTGCGCGCCGATGTCCGCGCGCATCGCGGGGAGCAGCAGATCGCGTATCTCGGTCTCCGACGCGATGCCGGGGTCGATGCCCCCCAGGGCGACCAGCCGCTCCCAGAGCTCCTCGTCGGGCAGCAGGTGGTCGTCGCGAGGGGGCCGGGCCGGGTCTCCGGGAGCCCAGGCGGAGGAGGCGACGAGCAGGAGGACGTCGATGCCGGCCCCGGGGCAGCGGCGGGCCACCTCGCAGGCGACGGCCGAGCCGAAGCTGTGGCCGAAGAGCAGCAAGTCCGCCGGCGGCAGCCGGGTCAGGTCGGCGACGATCTCCTCGGCGATCGCGCCGACCTCCTCCATCGGCGGCTCCGACAGCCGGTCGCCGTGCCCGGGGTACTGCGCGGCGCACAGCTCCACCGCGGCTTCGGGGAATGCGGCGGGGAACGAGGCCCGCCAGCCCGCGAAGCTCTCCGCGCGGCCGCCGGAGTGCGGCAGCGCGAGAAGCCTGAGCCCGGGACGCGGGGCGCTCCTCACCGTGCGCACAGATCCACGGCGCAAGCCCATGGCCGACCTCCCCTTCGCCGCCTCGGACTTGAGAATTGCACGCACGCCAGGAGCCGCCGCCGAATCCTTCATCATTCATTCAGCGCCGCCTCGGGCGCGGGCGCGAGAGGTGAGGATCAAGGCGACAGTTCGCCCTCGCGCGGGCCCGGCGCCCGGACCGAAAGGAGTCTCCCGGTGGTCTCCTCCGGCAACGCCGCCGTCTTCGACGGCCCGTACGACGGCACCTCCGCTGCGGCTCTCGACCTCACCGACCCGGCCGCTTTCGTCGAGCACGACCCGCACACGTACTGGGACCGGATGCGCCGCAGCGAACCGGTGCGCTGGCATCCCCCGGTGGGCGGCCGCCCCGGGTTCTGGGCGGTGGCCCGGCACCAGGACGTCCAGGACTGCTACAAGGACGCGGCCCGGCTGAGCTCGGCCCGGGGCACGGTGCTGGACGTCCTGCTGCGTGGCGGCGACTCGGCCGGCGGCCGGATGCTGGCGGTGATGGACCGTCCCCGCCACCGCGAGCTGCGCCAGGTGATGCTGCGTGCCTTCTCGCCACGGGTCCTCAGGGACGTGGCGGACGCCGTGCGGCAGCGGGCCGACGCCCTGGTGACCGCCGTGGTCGGTGCGGGCGAGGCCGATGCCGCGCGCGACATCGCGGAGCACCTGCCCCTCAACACCGTGTGCGACCTGCTGGAACTGCCCGCCTCCGACCGGCCCCTGCTGCTCGACTGGAACAAGCGCGCGCTGTCGTCCGACAGTGCCGAGGACGACCCTTTCGCCGCGCTGGAGGCCCGCAACGAGATCCTGTCCTACTTCGTGGACGTGGTCCGCGAGCGCCGCCGTCGGCCCGGCGAGGACGTGATCAGCATGATCGCCGCCGCCCGTGTCGAGGGCGAGCCGATGACGGAGGACGATCTCGCCCTCAACTGCTACAGCCTGATTCTGGGGGGCGACGAGTCCACCCGGGTGACCACGATCGGCGCACTGCACGCGCTGGGCACCCACGAAGAGCAGTGGCGTCGGCTGCACACCGGCGAGGCGGCGGTGAAGACGGCGGTGGAGGAGGTGCTCCGCTGGGTGACCCCGGCCATGCACTTCGCCCGCACGGCCACCGCCGACCTGCGGATCGGCCCTGCCGAGGTGTCGGCGGGCGACATCGTCACCCTGTGGAACATCTCGGCCAACAACGACCCGGCCGTCTTCGCGCAGCCCCGCCGCTTCGACGTCGGCAGGGAGCACAACCCGCACCTCGCACTCGGGTACGGTCCCCACTTCTGTCTGGGGGCCTTTCTCGGCCGGCTGGAGCTCTCCGCCGTTCTGGACTCGCTGATCCGCCGGGTGCGCCGGATCGAGATCCTGCAGGAACCTCCGCGCGTCTACTCCAACTTCCTGTTCGGGCACAGCGCCCTGCGCCTGCGGCTCGACTGAGCCGGGGCCGGGCCCCTTCCGGTACCGCTCGCCGGGAAGGGGCCGCCGGACCGGCGCGGACGGGCGCGGACGGGCGCGGACCGTGCCGGTTCAGTCCGTGGTCAGCAGGCCGCCCAGCTCCGCCATGGTGGGCCGTTCGAAGATGGCCCGTACCGGCAGGTTCATCCCCCAGTCGTCCCGTACGGCCTTGGCAAGCCGCACCGCCAGCACCGAGTGACCGCCGCGGTCGAAGAAGTTGTCACCCGGCGCGATGGCGGGCACCTCCAGCACCCTGGCGGCCAGTGCGCACAGCGCGGCCACCGGGTCGGACCTGTCGAAGGCACGGGCGGGCCCGTCGGGCGCCGTCGCGCCGCTCACACGGCCGGATCCGGCAGCGGCGGGCGACGACGAAGCCGCGGCGAAGGCGGCGGCCCGGTGCTCCAGGACACGCCGGTCGATCTTGCCGTTGCTGGTCATCGGCAGGGACGCCACCACCTCGACGCGGGCGGGCACCATGTGCCCCGGCAACCGCTCGGAGAGCCGTCGGCGCAGTTCCTCCGCGAGGTCGTCGGCCGGGTCCGCGCCGGGCACCACGAAGGCGGCCAGGCGCGCCGAGTCCACCTCACCGGTGACTACCACCGCCCCGAGCCTGACCCCGTCGCAGGACTCCAACGCCTGCTCCACCTCGCCCAGTTCGACCCGGAAGCCCCGCAGCTTGACCTGGCGGTCGGCCCGGCCGGTGAAGTAGAGCGGGCCGTCCTTGTCCAGGTACCCGAGGTCGCCGGACCGGTACATCCGGCTTCCGGGCACGCCGTACGGGTCCGCGACGAAGCGCTCCGCCGTCAGAGCGGGCCGGTTGAGGTATCCGAGGGCCTCGCCCTCACCCACCAGATAGAGCTCGCCCTCCTCGCCCGGCCGGCAGGGCTGGAGGTCTGCGCCGAGCACCCGGACCTCGTTGCCCGGCCACGGCTCCCCGATGCTGACCGGCTCGCCCGGCCGTACAGGACCCGCCATGGTCACCCCGACAGTCATCTCGGTGGGCCCGTATCCGTTGAACATGCGCCGGCCGGGCGCCCACCGTGCCACCAGCGCCTGTGTGCAGGAGTCCCCGGTGGAGAGCACCACCCCGCCGGGCAGGACGCCGTCCGGGTCGGTGGCGGTGAGCGCGACCGGAGGCAGCACCGCATGGCTGATCCGCCGGTCGATCAGCGTGCGGCGCAGTTCCTCGCCCGGCAGCACCGCGCGGTCGTCGGTGAGCACCAGGGTGGCTCCCGACAGCAGGGCCAGCGTCAGGTCCCAGAAGCCGGCGTCGAAGCTGAACGAGGCCCACTGGAGCACCCGGTCGCCGGGCCCGGGGCCGATCCAGTGCCGCTGCGCCGCGGCCAGCGCCGCCATGCCGGCGTGCGGGATCACCACGCCCTTGGGCGTCCCGGTGGAGCCCGATGTGTAGATGACGTAGGCGGTGTCATCGGCGTGCAGCGGCCGCCTTCGTTCCTCGTCCGTGACTGGCTCGCCCGGGCGGGGACCGGGGCCCGGGGAGGCGAGGTCGAGCGTTTCCAGACCGGTGACGTCCACCGGCGGCAGACCGGTGTGCAGCAGGGTCCGCAGCCCCGAGTCGGCCACCATGTGGCGCAGCAGCGCCGCCGGATAGCCCGGATCCAGGGGTACGTAGCCCGCTCCGGCGGTCGTCACGGCGAGTGCCGCCACCACCTGGTCGGTCCCGCGCGGTATCGATATCCCGACGAGGTCGCCGGGGCCGAGCCCGGCCGCGAGCAGTCGCCGCGCCAGCCGGTTCACACGGTCCGCCAGCTCTCCGTATGCCAGAGCGGTGCTCTCGCTCTCGACCGCCGGCAGCTCCCGGTGCTCCGCCACCACGCGCTCGAAGAGAACGGGAAGGGTCTCGGCCGGGGACACGGCCGCCGAGGGGGCCTCCGGGCGCACGTCCGGCCAGACGCGTTCGACGTGCGCGCAGGCGCGGGCGCGGGAGGCTGCGGGCATCTCCACCAGCCATCCGGCGGGGGACGGCAGCCGGGCCGGCCACAGCGACCGCTGGCCGCGCGGATTGCACAGGACCAGGTAGCTCTCATCCGGGTCTTCGAAGGGGTTGGCTGGCATCGAGCGACCTCCCGTGTGACGGTGCCGCCGGACGGGGTCCGGCGCCCCGCTGGGGCGCCGCGCGCGACACAGGTGCCCTCACCCTGACCCGGGCGAGGGGCGGGCCCGAGTGGCGAGAAAGGAACGTGAAGGTCCTCTCAGCTTTCTTTCAGCGGCGGCTGCGCGGGCGGCTACCGTCGTTACGTTGCCGGACGTGACAGTCACCGAGATCCGTCCGTCCGTGGGCCAGACGCTGCTGTGGTTCCTCGACCGCTACCGGGGCGAGGAGGGCGCGCTCAACTGCCCGGTGCTGTGCAGGCTGCGCGGCTCGCTCGACCGCGGCAGGCTCCGGGAGGCGGTCGGCCATGTGACGTCTCGGCACGAGGCGCTGCGCACCACGTTCACCGGCGGCGGCCGCCGGCTCAAGGCGCTGGTGCACCCGGCCGCGTCACCGGAGATCCGCGAGGTGGACCTCTCCGGCGAGCCGGATCCCGGGGCGTCCGCAGACCGGGAGATCGCCAGGGAGCTGGGCACCCGGATCGACGCCACCGTCAGCGCGGTGCGCATCACCCTGTGGCGGCTCGCCGAAGACCATCACGTGCTCTGCTTCAACATGCACCACATGGTGACCGACTCGTGGTCCTGCAACGTGATCTTCGAGGACCTGTGTGCCGCGCTGGAGGGGAAGGCTGCCGGCAACTCTTCTGCGTACTCCCGGTTCACCGAGGAGCAGCGCGAGACCCTGGCCGGGCCTTCCGGGAAGCGGCTGAGCGCTTTCTGGGGCGAGCGCCTGAAGGACGTGACGCTGCCCCCGCTGCCGATCCGGCAGGCCACCGCGGGCGCGCCGCGCGACACCAGGCTCGTACAGCACGTCCTCGACGCGCCGACCGTGGCCGCGCTGGACACCCTGGCCAAGCGGGAGCGGTCGACGATGTTCGTGGCCCTGCTCACCGCCTACTACCGTGCCCTGCAGTCGGTCAGCGGCGCGGAGGACCTGGCCGTGGCGACCCTGTTCGCCAATCGCAGCGCCGAACACCGCCGCACCGTGGGGTTCCTGGCCAACATGGTGCTGCTGAGGACCCGGCTCACCGGCACCGACTTCGCCGCGCACCTGCGGGCGACGCACGGCACGGTGATGGAGGCCTTCGTCCATCAGGCTCTGCCGTTCCAGATGCTGCCGATCAGCCTCGGGGGCACCGACCGGCGGCTCGACGACGTGGTCTTCCAGATGATGGCGGACCCGGTGTACTCGACCCGGGCCGGCGGGCTGGACATCGAGGTCCTGGTTCCCGACGACGTCGCCACCCGCTTCGAGCTGGAGCTGGTCACCGTGCCCGACCGGGGCACGGTGCGGGTGCTGCTGTTCTACAACCCCGACCGTTTCGATTCGGAGTTCGTCGAGTCGCTGCTCGCCGTGTACGTCGACATCTGCACCACCGCCGCCCGCAGCGCGGCGCCCCACACCGACCAGGCCGGGGCCCGTCCCCGGCAGCGCATGGGAGGCCACGATGACCAGTGAGGTGACGGCGGGACGCGCACTGTCCGCGGAGGAGATCCGCGACACCGTCGCCGAGCGGCTGGAACTTCCCGCCGCGGAGATCGGTTTCGAGGAGGACCTCGTCACCCTCGGCCTGGACTCCCTCGGCATGATGAACCTGGCGGCTTCCTGGCAGGAGGCCGGCGTGGAGGTGACGTTCGGCGACCTGGTGGAGGAGCCCACCGTGCGCGCCTGGTCCGTGCTGCTGTCCGGAACCGAGGACGAGGCGGGGCCGCGCGCGGAAGCCGAGGGGGACCCTGCCGCGGAGGCGGGCGAGTTCCCGCTGGCCCCGATGCAACATGCCTACTGGTCGGGCCGGCAGCCGGGCATGCCGTTGGGGACCGGGTCGCACTTCTACTTCGAGTTCGACGTCACCGCCGACGTCGCGCGCTGGAACGCCGCGGTGACCGCGCTGCGCCGCAGGCACCCCATGCTGCGTGCGGCCGTCGGCGCCGGGGGCGGCCAGCGGATCCTTCCGGAGTGCCGGGGGCTGGACGAGGTCGTCGACCTGCGTGGTCTGGAGAACCCGGAGCGCGAACAGCGGCTGTCGGCGCTGCGCGAGAGCATCTCCCACCAGACGCTGCCGGTCGGCGAGGGGGGCGGGCTCGACGTGCGGCTGGCGCTGCTGCCTGCCGGAAGGGGCAGGCTGTTCCTCGACATCGACATGATCATCTGCGACGCGTCGAGCTTCCGGATCGTCATGGGCGACCTGGCCCGCCTGTACGAGGACCCGGACGCCGCCCCTGCGCAGCCCGCCCTGACCTTCCCCGAATACCGCCGCCTGGTCGCCGAGACCGGCCGGGAGCCCCGCCCGGCCGACGTCTCCTACTGGCGTGACCGCGCCGAGGACCTGCCGGACGCACCGCGGCTGCCGCTGGCCGCGCCGCCGGAGCGGATCGAGGGGGTGCACACGGTCCGGCGGCACGCCTGGCTGGCGCCGGAGACGTACGAGCGGTTCGCCCAGCACGCGCGCAGCAACGGCCTGACGGTGTCGATGGCCGTCGCCGCCGCCTACGCGGACGTGCTCGCGGCCTGGAGCGAGGACGCGGAGTTCCTGCTCAACCTGCCGGTGCTGAACCGGATCCCGGTGCACCCCGAAGTCGGCCGGGTCGTCGGGGACTTCACCGACCTGCTGCTGCTCCAGGTGGCGCCCGATGCGCGCCGCACCTTCGCCGAGCGCGCCCGCGCGGTGCAGGAGCAGTACCGGCGCGACGCCACGCACACGGCGTACGGCGGCACTTCGGTCCTGCGCGACCTGGCCAGGACCGCCGCCGGGGCGAACCGGCGGGCCGGCGTCGTGTTCACCAGCGCGCTCAGCCTCGGTGAGCTCTTCGACGGGGCGACCCGTGCCGTGCTCGGCACCCCGGTGTGGATGAGTTCGCAGACCTCGGGCGTGTGGATCGACCTCCAGCTGATCGAGCACGAGAGCGGCATGCTGATCAACTGGGAGACCACCGAGAACCTCTTCGAGGCCGGGGTCCCCGAGGCGATGTTCGAGACCTTCGTCAACCGCGTGCGGCTGCTCGCCTCCCAGCCGAGCGCCTGGTGGGAGAGTCTGCCGGTGCGCCCGCCCGCGCCACAGCTCCAGGCGCGTCGCAGCGCCAACGACACCCGCGCCGAACTGCCCCGCCGGGCGCTGCACCAGGAGTTCTTCCGGCAGGCGGCCGAGCGCGGCGGGGCGCCGGCGGCGCTCTGGGGCGAGGGCCGGGTACTCACGTACGGCGAGCTCTCCCAGCGGGCCCTGCGGCTGGCCCACGTCCTGCGCACGGCCGGGGTCACCGCGGGCGACCGGGTGGTGCTCACCCTGCCCAGGGGCGTCGAGCAGGTGGTCGCGGTGCTGGCGGTGCACGCGCTGGGCGCGGCCTACGTGCCGGTGGGCACGGAGCAGCCGGAGGCGCGGCGGCGCACCGTGGAGGCGCTGGCACAGGCCCGGTGCACGGTGACCCGCGGCCCGGACCCTGAGGCCGCCGACGGCGGGATCCCCAACGTCGACGTGCGGTGCGGCACCGATCCCGTGGTGCCGCTGCTGGAGCGTGCGGTGGACGTGTCGCCGGACGATCCGGCCTACGTGATCTTCACTTCCGGGTCGACCGGGGAGCCCAAGGGCGTGGAGCTGACGCACGCGGCGGCCCACAACACGGTGGCCGCGCTGAACGAGCGCTACCGCGTGGGTCCCGGTGACCGGACCCTGTGCCTGTCGGCGCTCGACTTCGACCTCTCCGTGTACGACATCTTCGGCCCGCTCATCTGCGGCGGCGCGCTGGTCCTGGTCGACGACGAGGAACGGCGCTCCCCCGATGTGTGGCTGTGCAGGGCGGCCGAGCACCGGGCCACCGTGCTCAACTGTGTGCCCGCGCTGCTCGACATGGCGCTCACCACCGCTTCGTCGCGGCCGGAGCCGGGTGCCTGGCCGTTCCGGCTGCAGCTCATCGGCGGCGACTGGGCCGGGCTCGACCTGCCCGGCCGGGTGCACGCGCTGCGCCGGGACAGCGTGTTCGCGGTCCTGGGCGGAACCACGGAGACCGCGATCCACTCGACCGTCCAGGAGGTCACGGAGGTGGATCCCTCCTGGGCGTCGATCCCGTACAACGTGCCGTTGCCCAACCAGTTCTGCCGGATCGTCGATGAGCAGGGTGGCGACCGCCCCGACTGGGTGGCCGGAGAGCTGTGGATCGGCGGGGCCGGGGTGGCCCGGGGGTATGTGGGCGCGCCGGAGTTGACCGCCGCGAAGTTCGTGGAGGCTGACGGGGTGCGCTGGTACCGCACGGGCGACCGGGCCCGCTACCGGCCCGGGGCCGTGATCGAGTTCCTCGGCCGCGCGGACCTCCAGGTCAAGGTGAACGGCTACCGGATCGAACTGGGCGAGGTGGAGCGCGCGTTGGGCCTGCATCCCGGGGTGCGCGAGGCCGTGGTGACGCCGGTGGCCGGGCACGGCGGCGCGCTGTACGCCCTGGTCACTCCGGGCTCGGTGGACACCGGAGAGGTGCTGGCGACCGCCGCCCGGGAGGTGCCCGCGTACATGGTGCCGGCCCGCGCGGTGGCCGTCGACGAGCTGCCGCTGAGCCGCAACGGCAAGGTGGACCGCGCCGAGGCGGCGCGGCTGCTGGCCGAAGCGCTGAGTGCGCGGAGGTCCGGCGGTGCGTCGGACGCCCCGCGCGGTGCGGCGGAGGAGACGGTCGCCGCGTTGTGGGCGGAGCTGCTCGGCGGTGGGCGCGCCGGCGGCGACACCGGCTCCTCGCACCCCGGAAGGGACAGGGACGCCGACGTGCCCCGCATCGGCCGGGACACCAACTTCTTCCACATCGGCGGCGACAGCCTGCAGGCCGCCCGTCTGCTCGCCGCGCTGCGCCGGGAGGGTTACGGGGCCAGGCTCGGCGACCTGTTCACCCGTCCTACGGTGAGTGGTTTCGCCCGGACGCTGACGCGCGCCGAGGCGCAGGCCCCCGGAACGGTCCCGGCCGACCCCGGGCACCGCCACGAGCCCTTCCCGCTCACCGATGTGCAGCGCGCCTACTGGCTCGGCCGCGACCCGGACTTCGCCCTCGGCGGCGTCGCCTCCTACTGGTACTGGGAGTTCGAGAGCGACCGGGTCGACCTGGACCGGCTGGAGGCCGCCTGGAACCGGCTGGTGCGGCGGCACGAGATGATGCGCGCCGTGCTGGACGGCGAGGGGGGCCAGCGCATCCTGCCCGAGGTACCGCACTACCGTTTCCCGGTCACCCGCACCACCGCGGCCGACCACGAGAAGGCGGTCGCCGCGCTGGGGGACATGGCGCAGCAGGTCCTGGACGTGACCTCCTGGCCGCTGTTCGACGTGCGCGCCGTGCAGAGGGATGACGGCCGCACGGTGTTCGGAGTGGGCTTCGACTACGTGGTGCTCGACGCGCTGTCGATCATGACCATCTTCACCGAGCTCAACGCGCTGTACGCCGATCCCCGCCTCGAACTCCCGGCGCTGGAGCTGTCATTCCGTGACTACCTGCTGGCCCAGCAGACCGATCCGGTGGCACGGGCCCGGGACGAGGAGTACTGGCTGAAGGTGATCGAGGAGCTGCCCGCGGCTCCGGCACTGCCCATGGCACTCGACCCGGAGCACATCGGACTGCCGCGCTTCGTGCGGGACGAGTTCCGCATCGACGCGCCGACCTGGGCTAAGCTCCGCCGCCGCACGGCCGACGAGGGGCTGACCGCGTCGACGGTCGTGGCGGCTGCCTTCGCCGAGGTACTGGCGGCGTGGAGCGCCGAAACCTCGCTGACGCTCAACCTGACGGTCTTCGACCGGCAGGACGTCCATCCCCAGGTGAACCAGGTGGTCGGCGACTTCACCTCGCTGCTGCTGCTCGGCCACCACAGCCGCCCCGACGGCTCCTGGGCCGACACCGTGCGCCGGTTGCAGGGGCAGGTCTGGGAGGGCATCGAGCACCGCCACGTCTCCACCACCTGGGTGTTGCAGCAGCTGGCCCGGCGCACCGGGGGCGGCCAGATGCTGATGCCGGTGGTGTTCACCTCGACGCTCGGGGTGAGTGCGGACTTCAAGGAC
This sequence comes from Streptomyces sp. NPDC059398, assembly GCF_042751845.1. NCBI lineage: Bacteria > Bacillati > Actinomycetota > Actinomycetes > Kitasatosporales > Streptomycetaceae > Streptomyces > Streptomyces sp. NPDC059398. Next base: position 32,952 of record NZ_JBHYWP010000070.1, read on the forward strand.
CTCGCTTTCGGTTTCGGCGTGCTGCGCCGCGGGCTCTCGCAGAGCCCGCAGGTCGCCCTGGACTGCCAGGTGGTGGAGCGCGACGGCGGACTCGCCGTCAACTGGGACCACGTCGAGGGCCTCTACAGTCCCGGGGTCGTCGCGTCGGCCCTGGAGGCGATGCGCCGCCTGCTGGTCGCGCTCGCCGACAGCGACTGGTCGCGCCCGGCCCCGCCGGTCGCCCTTCCGGAGGCGCAGGCGAAGGTCCGTACCGAGGCGAACGCCACCGCGGTGGCCCGCCCCGCCCGTACGCTGCACCAGCCGGTCCTCGACGTCGCCCGCCGCACCCCGGACGCCGTAGCGGTCCGCACGGCGTCCGGCGAGGCCCTGACCTACGCCGAGCTGGCCGGGCGTGCGCTCCGTGTGGCCGGGCACCTGGTGTCGCTCGGGGCGCGGCCGGGCGAGACCGTGGTCGTCTCGCTGCCGAAGGGGCCCGACCAGGCGGTCGCGGTGCTCGGCGTCCTGGCCGCGGGCTGCGCGTACGTACCGGTGGGGGCCGGCCAGCCTGCGGCGCGCCGCAACCGGATCGTGCGGTCCGCCGGGGCGCGCCTGGCCCTGGTCGCCGACGGGCCCGAATCCGGCGGGGACTGGGACGAGGCGGTGCGGACGGTGACGGTGGCCGAGGCCTCGGCGGCCGTACCGCTCGCAGAGTCCGTGCCGGTCGGCCCCTCACAGCTCGCGTACGTCATCTACACCTCGGGGTCCACCGGCGAGCCCAAGGGGGTGGAGATCACCCACGCCGCCGCCGCCAACACCATCGACGACGTCAACGCCCGCTACGGCGTGGGGCCCGGCGACGTGGCCCTGCAGACCTCGGCACTCGACTTCGACCTGTCGGTCTACGACCTGTTCGGGCTGCTCGCGGTGGGCGGCACCGTGGTGACCCTCACCGAGGGTGTCCGGCGGGAGGCGGCCGTCTGGGCCCGTCTGGCCGCCGAGCACGGGGTGACGGTCTGGAACACGGTACCCACCCTGCTCGACATGCTGCTGGTGGCCTGCGAGTCGGGCACGAGCCTGCCGTCGCTGCGGGTGGCGATCGTCTCGGGCGACTGGGTCGGGCTTGATCTGTACGACCGGCTGCGGGCGAGCGCGCCGGATGCCCTGCTCGTCGCCATGGGAGGCGCCACCGAGGCATCGATCTGGTCGAACGCCCACGAGGTCACGGCCGTCGACCCCGCGTGGGTGTCCATCCCGTACGGGCGTCCGCTGGCCAACCAGCGCTTCCGCGTGGTCGACGCGCACGGACGGGACCGGCCCGACTTCGTGCCCGGCGAACTGTGGATCGGGGGCGCCGGTGTGGCACTCGGCTACCGCGGGGATCCCGACCGCACGGCGGCCTCTTTCGTGGTGGCCGGGGGCGAGAGGTGGTACCGCACCGGCGACCTGGGCCGCTACCACCCCTCGGGGGTCCTGGAGTTCCTGGGGCGGCGCGACCACCAGGTGAAGGTACGCGGGCACCGGATCGAACTCGGCGAGATCGAGACCAGGCTGCGTGAACTGCCCGGTGTCGTACACGCGGTGGCGTGGGTCGACAGCAGTGCCGGGGTGCGCCGCCTCGCCGCGGTCGTCACCCTGGAGCCGGCTGCGGTCGTCACGCCGGAGCAGCGCACAGACCCCGTACCGGCCGCGCCGGACCTGCTGGCCGCACTGGCCGGACACCTGCCCGCCCACATGGTTCCCGAGCACCTCACCGTCGTCGACAGGCTGCCGCTGAACGCGAACGCCAAGGTGGACCGCGCCGCCGTCGCGCAGCTGTACGGGCTGCGCCATCCGGCACAGGAGCCGCCGTCGGACGACCATCCGCAGGGGGAGACCGAACGCGCGGTGGCGAAGGAGTGGGCCGACCTGCTGGAGGCCCCCGGAGTGGGCCGCAGCGCCAACTTCTTCGGCCTCGGCGGCGACAGCCTCACCGCCACCCGGGTCATCCAGCGGTTCGCCAGGCGCTTCGGCGTGGAGCTCTCACTGCGCCAGCTCTTCAACCACCCGACCATCGCGCAGATAGCCGCCGTCATCGATGCCGAGATCTCCGGCAGCCACCAGCACCACACGTCCGCCCGACTGGAAGAAGGTGTCCTGTGACCCCCGCCGACATCATCAGCGAACTCGAACAGGCCGGACTCCACCTGTGGGAGGACGAGGGGCGTCTTCGCTTCCGGGGCCCGGAAGGGGCGATGACCCCCGAGCGGCGCGCCCTGCTCTCCGGCAGCCGCGACGACGTACTGCGGACGCTGCGCGAGCGCGCCCCGGAGCAGGTGCGGCCCGATCCCGACGCGGCCCACGAGCCGTTCCCGCTCACCGAGGTCCAGTCCGCCTACCTGCTGGGCCGCCGGGGCGCCTTCGAGTACGGCTCGGTGCCCTGTCATGCGTACGGCGAGCTGGAGTTCCCGGCGCTCGACCGCGACCGGCTGCTGCGGGCCTGGCAGCGGGTGGTGGACCGGCACGAGATGCTGCGGGTGGTCATCGACTACGACGGCTACCAGAGGGTGCTGAAGGACCCGCCCGCCCCGGTCATCGGCTGGCACGACGCGACCGCGCTGCCGCAGGCGGCGGCCGAGGAGGTGCTGCGGGGGGTCCGCGGCCGGCTCGCCGCCGAGTCCAAGGACGTCACCGCCTGCCCGCTGTACTCACTGGAGGTCACCGAGTGCGCCGACCGGGCCGTCCTGCACTTCTCCATCGACTTCCTGATCGCCGACTACGTGAGCATCTACCGGCTGCTGGACGAGTTCGGCACGTTCTACGAGGACCCCGGCGCCGCTCTCAAGGCTCCCGCGATCTCCTTCCGCGACTATCTGCGGGCGGAGCGGGCGGTGCGCCAGGGCCCCGCCTACGAGCGCGACCGCGACTTCTGGACGGCGCGCCTGGACAGCCTGCCACCTGCCCCCGAACTGCCCCTGGTCGACCGGCCCAGCAGGCAGGGCGCGGCCGGCTTCACCCGGCGCGAGCTGCGTCTTGAGCCCGTGCTGTGGTCGGCGCTCAAGGCCCGTGCCGGGGAGCAGCTGGTCTCCGCGTCGACGGCCGTGATGGCCGCGTACGCCGAGGTGATCGGCCGCTGGAGCCGCAGTCCCCGCTTCACCCTCGACGTGACGGTGCTCAGCAGGCTGCCGCTCCACCCGGACGTGGGCGACATAGTGGGTGACTTCACCTCCGTGGAGCTGCTGGCCGTGGACGGCGGCTGCGCCGGCACCTTCGCCGGGCGGGCCCGCAGGGCGGGCGAGCAGCTCTTCGAGGACCTCGACCACCGGCTGTTCTCCGGCGTGGAGGTGCTGCGCGAGCTGACCCGCCGCAGGGGCCAGCAGGGTTCGATGATGCCGGTGGTGTTCACCAGCGCCATCGGGCTCTCCGACGGTCTCGCCCCGCAGGGCATGATGCGCACGCAGATCAGCAACGGCATCAGCCAGACGCCGCAGGTCTGGCTGGACTGCCAGGCGATGGAGTCGGGAGGGGCGCTGCTGGTCAACTGGGACGTACGGGACGACACCGTGCCCCAGCCGGTCGTCGACGACATGTTCGCCGCGTTCCGTGATCTGCTGCGGCGGCTCGCCGACGGGGACGAGGCGTGGGAGGGCGACCCGCTCGCGCTCCCCGCGCACCAGGCCGAGCGGCGCGCGGTGGCCAACGACACGGCACGGCCGGTCAGCGACGCGCTGCTGCACCGGGCTCTGTTCGACCAGGCACGTCGGCGTCCGGACGCGACGGCGGTGACCGGCCACGGCGGGAGCGTCGACTACGCGACGCTGACCGGGCGGGCCGCGGCCGTCGCCGCCGCGCTCGCCGCGCAGGGCCACCAGCCGCACCAGCGCGTCGCGGTGCTGCTGGAGAAGGGCTGGGAGCAGATCGCCGGCGCGCTCGGGGTGCTGCTGGCCGGGGGCACGTACGTCCCCGTGGAGGCGAGCCAGCCCGAGGCGAGGCGCGACACGATCATCGAGTCCGCCGGGATCGGCCTGGTGCTCACGCACAGCACGGGCGGCGGCGGGCTCCCCGCGGGGGTCGGCCGTATCGATGTGGACCGACTACCCGCTGTTGCGGGCACGTTCGAGGAACCACCGGTCGCCCCGGGCGACTCGGCGTACGTCATCTTCACCTCGGGCTCGACCGGGCTCCCCAAGGGCGTGGAGATCAGTCACCGTGCGGCGGTGAACACCCTGGACGATGTCTGCCGGAGGTTCGGGATCGGCGAGGACGACGTCGCGCTGGGACTGTCGGGCCTGGGCTTCGACCTGTCGGTCTTCGACGTCTTCGGCGTCCTGGGACGCGGCGGCACTCTGGTGCTTCCCGACCCGGAGCGGCGCAGCGACCCCTCGCACTGGGCCGACCTGATCGCCGAACACGGCGTGACCGTACTCAACACCGTGCCCGCCCAGATGATGCTCCTTGAGGAGTACCTGCGCGGCGACGGCCGCGACTGCGGAAGCGTGCGGCTCGGCATGATGTCGGGCGACTGGATACCCGTGACGCTCCCCGACGCCGTCCGCGCGCGGTTGCCCCGGGTGGAGCTGTTCAGCCTCGGCGGCGCGACCGAGGCGGCGATCTGGTCGATCTTCCACCCGATCGGCGAGGTCGACACCGCGGCGCCGAGCATCCCGTACGGGACTCCGCTGGAGAACCAGCGTTTCCACGTCCTCGACGCGTTCCTGCGGCCCAGCCCCGACCTCGTCGTAGGCGACCTGTACATCGGCGGCACGGGTCTCGCCGAGGGCTATCTCGGCGACCCGGTGAAGACCGCGGCGAGCTTCTTCGAGCTGCCGGACGGCGAGAGGGTCTACCGCACCGGCGACCTCGCCCGTTATCTGCCAGGCGGCACCCTGGAGTTCATCGGCCGCGACGACCGGCAGGTCAAGATCCGTGGGCACCGCATCGAACTCGCCGAGGTGGAGTCGGCCCTGGCCACCGACCCGCAGGTCGACGCGGTGGCGGTGACCACGCAGGGCGAGCGCAACGACCGCAGGCTGGTCGCGTTCGTCTCGCCTTCGCCCGCCGACCCGGCCGCCCACCCCGTGGACCCGTCCCTCGCGCCCGAGGTGCTCGCGGCGGCCGACGAGATCCGTGGCGGGGTGGACGTCGCGAAGGTGGTGGAGTTCGCGGCGGTGCTCGACGACGCGGCGCTGCGCCGCATGGTGGACGTCCTGCGTCAGGAGGGTGTGTGGCCGGATGCCGCGACCCGGCACAGCACCTCCGACATCATGCGGCTGGCCAGGGTGGCGTCCAAGCACGAACGGCTGGTGCGTCGCTGGCTGGCCGCCTGTGCGGAGAACGGCTATCTGGACCGGGCCGATGACGGCACCTTCGGCTGTCTGCGCCTGGTCGGTCCCGAGGACGTCGCGCAGGCATGGGCCGAGGTCGACCGGCTGCTTCCGGAGGCCAACGACCGCCCCGAGCTGGTGGACTACTTCAAGCTCGCCGCCGACCACCTCCCGGAGCTGATGCGCGACGAGCGCGACCCGCTGCGGATGCTGTTCCCCGAGGGGGACCTGAGCATCCACGAGGCCGCCTACATGGAGGGCTTCCTCTCCCGCTACCTCAACCGGCTGGCCACCTCCACCGTGCTGGGCGTGGCCCGGCGCAACGCCTCCGGCCGTCCGCTGCGGGTGCTGGAGGTCGGGGCGGGGGTCGGCGGCACCAGCGTCGACACCATCCCGGCGCTGGACGGCGCGAACGTCCGCTACACCTTCAGCGACGTGTCGCAGTTCTTCCTCAACAAGGCCGGCGAGCGGTTCGCGGAGCACCCCTGGGTCGACTACGCGCTGTTCGACTTCAACGAGCCGTACCGCGAGCAGGGTGTCAGGCCGAACTCGGTGGACGTGATCCTGTGCGGCAACGTCATGCACTACGCGAAGGACGCCCGCGCGGTCCTGCGCCGGATGCGCGAGGCGCTGGTGCCCGGCGGGTGGCTGGTCTTCATCGAGACGACCCGGGACAACTACCAGATCCTCACCTCGATGGAGTTCCTCTTCGACGCCACCGCCGGGGACTTCCAGGACGTGCGCCACGGCAAGGACCAGACCTTCATCGGCCGCCACCAGTGGTACGACCTGCTGGCCGAGGCCGGGGCCGGTCTGGAGTGGTGCGTCCCGGCGCCGGATGACGAGCTGGCCCGCATCGGCATGCACGTCTTCGCGGCCCGCTTCAAGACCGACCGCGAGCCCCTCGACACCGAGGAACTGGCCCGGCGGCTCGCCGGGCGGCTCCCGGCGGAGATGATCCCGTCGCGCTTCGAGGTGCTGGACGCGCTGCCGCTGACCGGCAACGGCAAGATCGACCGGGCCGCCCTGGCCGGGTGGGCGCAGGACCACCGTGCGGCGGGCGCGGCGGCAGCCGGCGAGGGCTCGCGCGAGGCCGGTGAGCTGGAGTCGGCGGTCGCTGCGGTGTACGCGGAGGTGCTGCGCGAGTCCGAGGTCCCGCTCGACATCAACTTCTATGCCCTGGGCGGGGATTCGCTGCTCGCGGCCCAGCTCGTCACGGCGCTGCGCGAGCAGGTGCCGGCCGCCGCCGAGATCTTCTTCGACGAACTGCTGCGGGAGCTGCTGGGCGGCGCTTCGGTGTACGAGCTGTCCGCCTTCCTCCAGCAGGGGCAGGACCTGTCCGAGGAGAGCGGGGCCGGTGACGAACTGGCGCTGACCGGGGCGGCGGACGCCCTCGGCAACCCGGTGCACGTCCTGGTCGGCGACGGTCTGGGCGGCCACGCGGAGCGGCTCGCCGAGGGCCTGGGGACGCGCGACCCGGTGGCGGTGGTGCCGCCGGTGCGGGTGGCCGAGGGGCAGACCCTGGACGACGTGGCGCAGGAGATCGTGGCGAAGGTGCGGGCCCTGAGCCCGGGACCGTTCCACCTGGTCGGCGCGCACAGTGGGGGCGTGCTGGCGCTCGCCGTCGCCCAGCAACTGGCCGAACTGGGGGCGCCGGTCTGCGGGCTGACCGTCCTGAGCAGCTATCCGCTGCCCGCCACGGTCCGCGACGACGTCCTCGAAGAGGCGCTGCTCTGTCTGGACCGGGGGCAGGATCCGGCCGCCCTGGGCTACCCGGGCGTCTCCGGCCTCGGGTCGGCACTCGCCGCGCTCGCCCCCGCCGGGGACATACCGCCCGGCGCACTGGCCGCGCTGGCGGACCGGAGCGAGCCGGAGCTGCGGGCGGCGGCCGCAGCGGCTGCCGCACTCGGCGTACTCCCCCGCGGGGAGCGGCTCGCCAAGCTGGCCGGGGTCCTGGGCCTCGGCGCGGACGTGCTGACCGAACAGCTCGTACGGGGAAGGGCTCTCGCCGCGTGCGTGGCCGCCCACGACCCCGGTGTGTACACCGGAGAGGCCCGGCTGCTGGTGCATGCCGATGAGTCCCCGGTCTGGCCCGCCATGGCGGGCGACATGACCGCGCTGTGGGAGTCCGTCTGCGTGGGCGGGCTGCTGCGGCAGACCGTGCCGGGCGACCACTTCGCCTGCCGTGGGCTGGTCACATCCGACGTGATCGACCTGCCCGATGAGGAATCCGATGTGACCGGTCGGCCCGATGAGGAGAACGCGTGAGCGAGTACAGCACTCCGTCCGTCGCGGTCGTGGGGGCGGCCACCCGACGCCGCACCGCCCGCGCCACAGCCGCCGGAAGACCTATGCAGAGTAAAAAAAAAAAAACAACC
>NZ_JBHYWP010000070.1:40618-44322 GCF_042751845.1 Streptomyces sp. NPDC059398
TACCCAGCACCCGTCCCCCCGGGCCGCCCGGTTGGGCGACCGGCGTCATCTACACCCCAACCCCGCGCGGCGCGGGCGGCGGCGCCTCCGCGCCCCTCGGCGCGGCCGCCGTCCGGGCGATTGCCGAACGTCTTCCCGACGCCGTGGTACGGCTCGGTGGGCGCGACCGTACGCAGGCCGAAGCCCTGCTGGCCAAGTCCGGTCTGCGCGGCGATGCGGTCGAGGTCGACCTGCACGACGGCCGGTCGCTGGCCCGGTTCTGCCGCGGCGCACACACCGTCCTCAACTGCGCGGGCCCGTCCTACCAGGTCCTCGACAGGGTGGCCTGGGCCGCGGCGGCGGCCGGCGCCGACTACGTCGACCCGGGCGGCGACGAACCGCTCCTGGAGGCGCTGGTCCGGCCCGGCACCTTCACCGGCACCGCCGTGATCACCGCGGGCATGCAGCCGGGACTGACCGGGCTGCTCCCCCGCCACCTGTGCTCCACCATGAGCCGCCCGCAGCGGCTGACCGCCTACGTCGGCACGATGGACCGGCTCACCCCGGCCGGAGCCGCCGACTACCTGCTCTCCATGGGTGGCGCGTACGGGGAGGCCCGCGGGGCGATCCGGGGCGGCATCCGCGTGGAGCGCGAGCTGGAGCCGCGTACCGGCGTGGAACTGCCGTACGCGAACAACCGGGTGGACGTCTACCCGTACCTGAGTTTCGAGTCCGCGCGGCTCCCGGAGGTCACGGGGCTGACGGAGATCGACTGGTACAACGTCTTCGACGGCGGCGCGCACATGATGAACTGCCTGAGCAGGCTCCAGGGGGCGATGCGCGGCGAGTCCGGGCTCGCCGATGCGGCCGGGGAGCTGACCCGTGCCGCGGCGCTCGACCTGTTCGGCCGGGACCCGTTCCAGCTCATGCTGTTCGAGGTCACCGGCACCGACGACGCCGGACTCCCCGCCACCCGCAGCCTGGCCCTGCGCGCCAGTGACACGTACGCCCTGACCGGCCTCGCCGCCGCGCTCGCCGTACTGGCGGTGCTCGACGGCAGGGCCGCCCCGGGCGTGCACTTCGGCTCCGACGTGCTCGACGCCGGGACGGTACTCGCCGCACTGCGGTCCGAACCCGCGGTCGGGCTGCTGGAGGTCGTCGACCGGCCGATCCTCGCGGCCCGTGCCATGGAGGAGGGCGAACTGTGAGCCGTCCTCGCGTCCTGGTGGCCGGCACCGGCTTCGGCCGTGCCTATCTGGCGGCCTTCGAGCGGGCGGACTTCGGCTTCGAGCTGGCCGGGATCCTCGCCTCCGGCAGTGCCCGCAGCCGCGCCTGCGCCGCGCACTACGGCGTACCGCTGTGGCCGACGGTCGAGGAGGTGCCCGGCGACATCGACCTGGCCTGCGTGGTGGTGGGCGGGGTGATGAACGGCGGCCCCGGGCCCGGCCTCTCGCGGGCGCTGATGCGCCGTGGCATCCACGTGCTCCAGGAACACCCCCTGCATCCGGACGAGTTGGTGGCGTGCCTGCGGGCCGCCACCGAGTCCGGGGTGGTGTTCCGGCTGAACACCCACTATCCGCATGTGGAGCCGGTGCGCCGCTTCATCGGGGCAGCCCGTGACCTGGTGGCCCGGCAGCAGCCGCTGTTCCTCGACGTGACCTGCGCCTTCCAGGTGCTCTACACGGTCTTCGACATCCTGGGCCAGGCGCTGGGCTCGATCCGCCCGCACGGGATCGACGCAGTGCTCGCGGGGGCGGAGGGGGCACCGTACCGGAGTCTCACCGGGCGCTTCGCCGGTGTTCCCCTGTCCTTCCGGCTGCAGAACGAGCTGGTGCCCTCGGACCCGGACAACTACAGCCACCTCTTCCACCGCATCACCCTGGGCACCGACGGCGGGCACCTCACCCTGGTCAACACGCACGGGCCGGTGCAGTGGAGCATGCGCCCGCACATGCCCGACGGCATGAAGGAACTGGTGCGGTTCGGCGACTCCACCGCCCCGCACCTCAAGGTGCCCAGCGTGGAGCACCTGGGGCCGGCGGAGGGCGCCCCGTACGACGTGGTGCTGCGCGAACTGTGGCCGCAGGCCACGGCGCGGGCCATCGGCGCGACCTGGGACGACGTCCGGGCGGGCGCCGACAGCCGGGGTCATGTGCAGTACCACGTGGCCCTGGCCAGGCTGGGGATGCGCGTGAGCGAGGCCTGCGGGCCTGTGCGGCTGCACCACCCGAAGGCGCCGCCCGGACTCCTCTGCGCCGCGGACCTGCTGGGGGTCCGGACATGAGCACCGACGTCCCGAACCCGTGGCTGCGCGGCTACTTTCCCCAACCCTCGGCCGCCCGGCGCGTCGTGTTCTTCCCGCACGGCGGCGGGTCCGCGAGCTTCTACCGCCCGCTGGCGCGTGAACTGCCCGAAGGCGTCGAGGGCATGGTGGTGCAGTACCCCGGCCGGGAGGACCGCATCGGCGAGCCCTGCCGCACCGACATGGCCGGCCTCGTGGAGCCGCTGGCCAAGGCGCTGACCCGACTGGACGACAAGCCCGTGTGGTTCTTCGGGCACAGCATGGGCGCCTCCGTCGCGCACGAAGTCACCCGGCTCCTCGGTGAGGCGGGCGAGGCGCTCCCGGAGCGGCTGGTCGTCTCCGGGCGTCCGGGACCGGCCCGGCAGCAGCCGGACGACAAGCACCTGGACGACGGGCGGCTGTGGGCCGATGTGTGCCAGCTCGGCGGCACCGACGCGGCGTTGCTCCAGTTGCCGGGCATACGCGAGATGACGCTGCCGGTGCTCCGCGCCGACTACCGCCTGGTGGGCACCTACCGGCCCGGCACCGGCCGCGATCTCTCGGTGCCGGTGAGCGTCTGTTACGGCACCGAGGACCCCGAGGTCGACGCGGCGGACGCGGCGGCCTGGGCGGGCGTCACCTCGGCGCACACCGAGGTGACCGCCTTTCCCGGCGGTCACTTCTATCTGCGCGGGCCCGCCCAGGCCGAGTTGACGCACTGGCTGACCGGGCGGCTGCACGCCTCCACCGACCTCGCGGGAAGGAACCGAGGATGATCGTACGACCCGTCGTGGAGAAGTACGCCGAAGAGGCATCCTCCCCCGCGCCCCCCTGGCTGGCCGTCCTGGTCGCCGACACGGAGGCCGGGACCGAGCTGCCGGCCATGATGGTGGGGAGCCTGGAGGGCGAGTTCCTGGCCTCCCTGGTCTTCGCGCTGCGCCCCCGCCGCATCCTGGAGATCGGCACCTTCACCGGCTACTCCGCGCTCTGCATGGCCCAGGCGATGCCCGAGGACGCCGAGCTCCACACCTGCGAACTCAACCCGCTGCACGCCTCGATCGCCCGCAAGCACTTCGGGGCGTCGCCCTGGGCGGAGCGCATCCACCTCTGGGAAGGCCCGGCCCTGACGTCGGTGCGGGACCTTCCCGGCCCCTTCGACCTGGTCTTCGTCGACGCCGACAAGCCCGGTTACGTCGGCTACTACGAGGCGGTGCTGCCCAAGCTGTCCCCGCACGGGCTGATCCTGGCCGACAACGTCCTCCAGTTCGGCGGCGTCGCCAACGAGCGCGACCAGCAGCCCGACACCGTCGCCATGCGCGCGTTCAACGCCCATGTCGCCGCCGATCCCCGGGTGCGGCAGAGCGTGCTCACCGTGCGCGAAGGCGTCAGCGTCATACGGCTGGCCGGCTGAGCGGCCCCGCGCGCACGAGACGGGGGGGCGGGC
>NZ_JBHYWP010000071.1:0-5033 GCF_042751845.1 Streptomyces sp. NPDC059398
GCTCAGCCCTTCACACACACGATCTGCTTGATCCTGGCGACGACCTCGACCAGGTCTCGCTGGCGGTCGATGACCTGCTCGATCGGCTTGTAGGCCCCGGGGATCTCGTCCACCACACCGGAGTCCTTCCGGCACTCCACCCCCAGCGTCTGCTCCTCCAGGTCCCGCGTGGTGAAGCGGCGCTTCGCGGCGTTCCGGCTCATCCTCCGCCCGGCACCGTGCGAGGCGGAGTTGAACGCCTTCTCGTTGCCGAGGCCCTTCACGATGTACGAACCGGTGCCCATCGAGCCGGGGATGATCCCGTAGTCACCGGATCCGGCACGGATGGCGCCCTTCCTGGTGACCAGCAGGTCCATGCCCTCGTACCGCTCCTCGGACACATAGTTGTGGTGACAGCTGATGACCGGGTCGAAAGTCACCCGGGCCTTCTTGAACTCCTTCCGGATGACGTCCTGGAAGAGGCTCATCATGATCGCCCGGTTGTACTTGGCGTACTCCTGCGCCCAGAACAGGTCGTTCCGGTACGCCCCCATCTGCGGGGTGTCGGCGATGAACACCGCCAGGTCACGGTCGACGAGACCCTGGTTGTGCGGGAGTTTCTGCGCGACACCGATGTGGTGGTCCGCCAGCTCCTTGCCGATGTTCCGCGAACCCGAGTGCAGCATCAGCCAGACCGAATCGGACTCGTCAAGACAGATCTCAATGAAATGGTTGCCCGATCCGAGCGAACCCATCTGCTTCACCGCCCGCCCCTGACGGAATTTGACCGCTTCGGCGACCCCGTCGAACCGGGCCCAGAAGTCGTCCCACCCCGCGGTCGGGAAGCCGTGCAGCCGGCCCGGATCCACCGGGTCGTCGTGCATCCCCCGGCCCACTGGGATCGCGGCCTCGACGCGGGAGCGCAGCCGCGACAGATCACCTGGCAGGTCGTTCGCCGTCAGTGAGGTCTTCACCGCCGACATGCCACAGCCGATGTCCACACCGACCGCCGCCGGGCAGACCGCACCGTGCATCGCGATCACCGAGCCCACCGTCGCGCCCTTGCCGTAGTGCACGTCGGGCATGACCGCGAGGCCCTTGATCCAGGGCAGGGTGGCGACGTTGCGCAGCTGCTGCATCGCACCGTCCTCGACCGCCGCCGGGTCGGCCCACATCCGGATGGGGACCTTCGCACCCGGAACCTCTACATACGACATAGCTCCTCTATTCCCCCGAACAACCCTGATGAGAAAAACACGCATCAATATCCGCGAAAGCGACAGCGGACCGGCATGTACACCAGTGCGTGCGATAGACATTGTGTCCGGTCACCGTCATCAGGCGGTATCCGTTTTCCGTTCCGAAGGGAGCCTCGGACAGTGCAGCGAAGGGCTTACGTTCCCGGCTTGGTGCTGCTCGCAGCGCTCGTCGCCGGCTGCACGGCCGGTTCCGGGGCCGATGGTTCCGCCGCCGACGCGAAGCCGGGCGAGACCACTCCCGCCGCGGCGCCCGGCAAGTACTCCACCCTGCCGGAACCCTGCCGCGCCGCCGACAAGGGCGTACTGAAGGACATGTTCCCGGAGATCGCCGACCTGCCGAAGGAGCAGCAGGAGAAGGCGTACGGGGGCACGCCCGAGGCCACCTTCGACACCGACCGGCAGGTGGGCTGCCGGTGGAAGGCGGACTCGCCCGCCGACGCGCACCGGCTGCACATCGTGATGGAACGCGTCGTGAGTTACGACACCACCGTCAGCGACGACGACCAGGCCAAGACCCTGTACGCCCAGAAGCTCGCCGCCGCCGGCCTCCAGGAGGGTGACAGCTCGCCCTCCTCGACCCCGTCGGACGACGCGGACGGCGGCGCCTCCACCGGCGGGAAGAACGGCGGACAGGACACCGGGAAGAGCACGGGCAAGGACGCGGGGAAGAGCACGGAGAAGGACCCGGGCAAGGGCTCGGAGGAGGATGCGGGGAAGGACGCGGGGAAGAACACAGGGAAGAACGGCGGCGAGACCAGCACCCAGGGCTCCGCCGACGACGGCCAGGGCGACGGCGGCCAGGACGGCGACGACCAGGGAGACGACGCCCAGGCGGCCGATCTGCAGTCGCGGACCCTCAGTGGCCTCGGCAGCGCCGCCTTCCTCGCCGACATCCCGGCCAAGGCCGGCGCCGAGTCCCCGCAGCACACCGTCCGGGTGGTCTTCCGCACCTCCAACGTGCTCGTCACCGTCGAGTACAGCGAGGAGCCCGCCGAGGCCGGCGCCTCCCCCGACACCAAGAGCCTGCAGGACAAGACGCAGGCCATGGCCGGCAAACTCGCCGACCAGATCGCCGAATAGTCAGCCGGCCGGCGCCCCCGGCGTACCGTGGCGGCCCGACCGTACGACCCGTACGACACATGAGCGAAGGAACCATGCACCGATCAGCCCCGCGACTCACCCGCCTTCTCGCCTGTGCAGCCGTCCCCGTGATGCTCGTCGTCGCCGGCTGCTCGTCGGACTCCGGCTCCAGCGGCAAGAAGAGTTCGAGCACCTCCTCGTCGCCCAGCGCTTCGGCCTCCCCGACCGTCGCGAAGGCCGTCTACGCCAAGCTGCCCGACGCCTGTAAGTCGGTCCCGCAGAAGACCGTCTCGGACCTGGTCCCCAAGGCGAAGGACAAGTCGGGCACCGAGGTCAAGTCGACCGACCTGTCGGCCCGTGCGGGCTGTTCCTGGAACGGTCTGGAGAGCAAGGGCACCAAGGGCTCCCAGTACCGCTGGCTCTCCGTCTCGTATCTGCGGTTCGGCTCCGACACCGTCCTGGGCAGCGGCCAGAAGCGCGCACAGGACCAGTACACCAAGGCCGTGGCCGACGTGAAGGCAACGGACGGCGCGAAGAACGTCAAGACGGTGTCCACGCCGGGCATCGGCAACGAGGCGACGACGGTCACCTACGAACAGCGCAAGACCGACGCGGACTTCATCTACGCCGTGGTCGTCACGCGTACGGAGAACGTGGTCACCACGGTCAACCACAACGGCGCCGGTTACGAGGGCCTCAAGTCCCCCTCGGCCGCCGATATGACGAAGGGTGCGCAGACCGCGGCGAAGGCGGCCGTGGCCTCGGTGGCCTCGGCCAACAAGTAGCCGGGCCGGCCAGCACACAGTCCTGCCGGCCGACACGCAGTCAGGCCCGCCAACAACCGTCCACCGTATGCGCCTTCGGGCACCCGCCCACGGAGCCCGGCCCCCACTCGGGGCCGGGCTCCGGGCGTACCCGCGCAACGCCGTCCGTACACATGTGCCAGGCTGTGCCCGCCGGATGTCGAATTCAGGAGGAGACCGCGGGTGGCCGCGATGCAGTTGACACGCACGCACCGGATACTCGTCGCGCTGGTGGTCGCGGGCGCGATGATCATCGCCGGGATCGGTTTCGTGGGGTCCTACGCGGCCGTGCGCGCACTCGCCCTGGAGAAGGGCTTCGGCTCGTTCTCGACGGTCTTCCCGATCGGTATCGACGCGGGGATCTGTGTGCTGCTCGCGCTGGATCTGCTGCTGACCTGGATCCGTATCCCGTTCCCGCTGCTGCGCCAGACGGCGTGGCTGCTGACGGCCGCGACGATCGCCTTCAACGGCGCCGCGGCCTGGCCCGACCCGCTGGGGACCGGGATGCACGCGGTGATCCCGGTGCTGTTCGTGGTCTGCGTCGAGGCGGCGCGCCACGCGGTGGGCCGGATCGCGGACATCACGGCCGACAAGCACATGGAGGGCGTGCGCCTCACCCGGTGGCTGCTCTCGCCGGTGCCGACGTTTCTGTTCTGGCGGCGGATGAAGCTGTGGGAGCTGCGCAGGTACGACGAGGTCATCAAGCTCGAACAGGACCGGCTGATCTACCAGGCGCGGCTACAGGCCCGGTTCGGCCGGGCGTGGCGGCGCAAGGCGCCGATCGAGTCGCTGATGCCGCTGCGGCTGGCGCGGTACGGGGTCCCGCTCGCGGAGACGGCGCCGTCCGGTCTTGCGGCGGCCGGCATCGAGCCGGTGCTGCTGCCGCCGGCGCCCGCGCTGGAGGCGGGGACGGCCCCGACGGGCACAGCCGCGGAGGCACCGGCCGCGGTGGAGGCCCCGGCCCAGCCCTCGGCCTCAGCCTCGGCCTCGGCCTCGGCCTCGGCCTCGGAGGGCCCTGCCGGCCCCGCCGCTCAGGGGCAGGGGCAGGGGCAGGAACCAGGGCAGGCGCAAGGGCAGGCGCAGGAACCCCCGCCCACGCACGAGAGCCCGTGGTTCGCCGCGCCGCAGGTCTCACAGCAGGCGTACACCGGCACCTACGACCCGGCGTACGAGCCCGCGTACGACCAGCGGTATCCGCAGGGCCAGGGGTACGAGCAGCAGCAGTACGGCGGGCCTTACGGGCAGGAGGAGTACGGCCCCGAGTACGAGCAGGAGTACGGCCGGCAGTACGAGCAGGAGGAGTACGGCCCGCAGTACGGGCAGCCGTACGGCCAGGAGCACGGCGGCCCCGGGTACGAGCAGGGACCCCAGGACCCGCAGGACGACGAGTCCCGCACCCCGCAGGACGACGAGTCCCGCACCCCGCAGGTCATGGTCCCGACCGGCGCGGGCGGCTCACGCCCCCTCGGCGGTGTGATCCCCGGCCCGCGCACCGAAGATCAGGGCGAGGAGCGTTCCGAGGAGACCGGCCGCACCGAGAGCGCCGAGGCGGACAGCCCGGAGGTGCAGGGGCTGCCGGAGGACGTGTCCCGTGAGGACGCGTACTTCGGGGCCTACCGGAAGTTCATCAGCGAGAACAACGAGGTGCCGACGCCCCGTCAGTTCGGTCGGTACCTGAAGGACCTGTACGGCGTCACGGGCCGCAACAGCGAGACTCTGAGCGACAGTTCGCTCCGCCCGTATCTGGCCCGCTTCCAGCAGCGGTACGCGGAGGAGCTGGACGCCGAGCACATCGCGTAACCCGCCGGGAGAGACGGAAGGGCCGCCGCGCCGGGAAGACCCGGGGCGGGGGGCCGGGGCGGCACGCCCCCCCGCCCCGGCCGCGCGGGGGGCCCCCGCCGCCCCGCCCCGC
>NZ_JBHYWP010000071.1:5043-43872 GCF_042751845.1 Streptomyces sp. NPDC059398
TATTGGCGCCACCCCCGGCGCGGGGGCGCGGGCGTCCGCCGCCCCGCACACCACCCCCCCCCCCCGGGGGGGCGGGGGGGCCGCCCGGGCCGCGCGCCCCCCCGGGCCCCCCGCCCCCTCGTCACATCGCCCTCAGGCCGCGAGCAGCTTGCGCACCCGCTCGGCGCCGACGGCGAGCAGCAGCGTGGGCAGCCGGGGCCCGGTGTCGCGGCCGACCAGCAGCTGGTAGAGCAGGGCGAAGAAGGTGCGCTGGGCGACCTTCATCTCCGGGGTGGGCTTGGCGTCCGGTGCGAACCCGGCCTGGACCTTCGGCACGCCGTAGACGAGCGTCGTCAGGCCGTCCAGCGACCAGTGTGTGTCGAGCCCTTCGATGAGCAGCCGCAGCGACTCGCGGTCCTGGTCGCCGAGGGCGGCCAGGGTCTCGGTGTCCGGCTCGGCGCGCACCAGGGTGCGCTGTTCGGCCGGGACCTGGGTGGTGATCCAGTTCTCGGCGCGGTCGAGCCGGGGGCGTACCTCGTCGAGCGAGCCGATCGGGTTCTCCGGGTCCAGTTCGCTGAGGATGCGCAGCGTCTGGTCCTCGGCCCCGGCCGTGATGTCCGCGACCGATGCGAGGGTGCGGTACGGCAACGGGCGGGGGGTGCGCGGGAGTTCACCGGCCGCGGTGCGGGCGGCGCGGGTGTGCGCGGCGGCGTCGGCGGGGAGCGCCGAGCCGTCGGCCACCTTGGACTCCAGCTTGTCCCACTCGTCGTAGAGCCGCTGGATCTCCTGGTCGAAGGCGATCTTGAAGGACTGGTTGGGCCTGCGCCGCGCGTACAGCCAGCGCAGCAGCGGCGCCTCCATGATCTTCAGGGCGTCGGACGGGGTGGGCACACCGCCCTTGGACGAGGACATCTTGGCCATACCGCTGATGCCGACGAACGCGTACATCGGGCCGATCGGCTGCACCCCGTCGAAGATCTCGCGGACGATCTGCCCGCCGACGACGAAGGAGGAGCCGGGCGAGGAGTGGTCGACGCCGCTGGGCTCGAAGACGACGCCCTCGTACGCCCAGCGCATCGGCCAGTCGACCTTCCAGACCAGCTTTCCGCGGTTGAACTCGCTGAGCCGGACGGTCTCGGAGTGTCCGCACGCGGTGCAGGTGTAGGCCAGCTCCGTGGTGTCGTCGTCGTACGAGGTGACCGTGGTGAGGTCCTTCTCGCACGCGCCGCAGTAGGGCTTGTAGGGGTAGTAGCCGGTGGCGCCGCTGCTGCCGTCGTCCTCGTCGGCGGCGCCCGACCCTTCGGCGGCCTCGATCTCGGCCTCGTCGAGCGGCTTCTGGCCCTGCTTCTGCTTCTGCTTGCCGCCTGCCGCGCCGGCCTTGGCCGGGTCCTTCTTGGTGCGGTAGCGGTCGAGGATCGCGTCGATGTCGCCGCGGTGCTTCATGGCGTGCAGGATCTGCTCGCGGTAGGTGCCCGCCAGATACTGCTCGGTCTGGCTGATCGGGTCGTACTCGACGCCCAGCTCGGCCAGGGCCTCGACCATGGCGGCCTTGAAGTGCTCGGCCCAGTTCGGGTACGCGGACCCGGCCGGGGCGGGCACCGATGTGAGGGGCTTGCCGATGTGCTCGGCCCAGGACGCGTCGATGCCGGGGACGCCGTTCGGCACCTTGCGGTACCGGTCGTAGTCGTCCCAGGAGATGAGGTGGCGCACGGTGTACCCGCGGCGCCTGATCTCGTCGGCGACCAGGTGCGGGGTCATCACCTCGCGCAGGTTGCCCAGGTGGATCGGGCCCGACGGGGAGAGGCCGGAGGCGACGACGACCACCGGTCCGTCCGCGCCAGAGTGTTTCGCGCCCGCGGCACGGCGCTCCGATTCGGCGATGACATCGTCCGCGAAACGGGAGACCCAGTCGGTCTCGGTGCTCTGAGCCACGATCGGCACGTCCTTCTTTCTCGTACGCCTTCAGACAAGGGCGGCTGCCATTCTCCCAGGTCCCTCCGGGAGAGCGAAAACGGCTTTCCCCGCCCTGGGACCGCCATGGGATACTTGGCGTGAATCCCTGTACCTCTATGGAAACGGCAGTCGGCCCATGCCTGAGCCAGTCTCGGTCCCCTCCCTCGCTTCGAAGCTGCAGCAGCACCTCTCGGACGCCCTGACGGCAGCGCTGCCGGATGCCGGTGCCGCGGACCCGCTGCTGCGCCGAAGCGACCGGGCCGACTTCCAGGCCAACGGGATCCTGGCCCTGGCGAAGAAGCTCAAAGGCAATCCGCGCGAGCTGGCGGGCACCGTCACGGCGGCGCTGCCCGCCAATGACCTGATCGAGGAGATCGAGGTCTCGGGCCCCGGCTTCCTGAACATCACACTGACCGACCGGGCGATCACCGAGACCCTCGCGGCGCGCGCCGCCGACCCCCGGCTCGGTGTGCCGTACGCGGCGCAGGCGGGCACCACGGCCATCGACTACGCCCAGCCGAATGTGGCGAAGGAGATGCACGTCGGGCATCTGCGGTCGGCCGTGATCGGCGACGCGATGGCGAAGATCATGGAGTTCGGCGGCGAGACGGTGATCCGCCGCCACCACATCGGGGACTGGGGCACCCAGTACGGGATGCTCATCCAGTACCTGATGGAGCACCCGCACGAGCTGGACCACGAGGGCTCCGAGCAGGACGGCGAGGCCGCCATGTCCTCGCTCGACCGGCTGTACAAGGCGTCGCGCGCGGTCTTCGACTCCGACGAGGAGTTCAAGGCGCGCGCCCGGGACCGGGTGGTGGCGCTCCAGGCCGGGGACCCGGAGACGCTGGCGCACTGGCAGCGGTTCGTGGACGAGTCGAAGATCTACTTCTACTCGGTCTTCAACAAGCTGGACATGGAGATCGAGGACGCCGACATCGTCGGTGAGTCCGGGTACAACGACATGCTGGAGGAGACCTGCCGGCTCCTGGAGGAGTCCGGTGTCGCGGTCAGGTCCGAGGGCGCGCTCTGTGTCTTCTTCGACGATGTGAAGGGCCCGGACGGCAACCAGGTCCCGCTGATCGTGAAGAAGACGAACGGCGGCTACGGCTACGCGGCCACCGACCTCTCGGCGATCCGCGACCGGGTGCAGGGCCTCAAGGCGACCTCCCTGCTGTACGTGGTGGACGTGCGGCAGTCGCTGCACTTCAAGATGGTCTTCGAGACGGCCCGCCGGGCGGGCTGGCTGAAGACGGGCGACCGCGAGGTGAAGCCGGTCCAGCTGGCGTTCGGCACGGTGCTCGGCAAGGACGGCAAGCCGTTCAAGACCCGGGCGGGCGAGTCGGTGCGGCTGGTGGACCTGCTGGACGAGGCGATCGAGCGGGCGACGGCCGTCGTACGGGAGAAGAACAACGAGAAGGTCGGGCTGACCGAGGCCGAGATCGTCGAGAACGGCGCACAGATCGGTATCGGCGCGGTGAAGTACGCGGACCTGTCGACGTCGGCGGCGCGCGACTACAAGTTCGACCTGGACCAGATGGTCTCCCTGAACGGCGACACCAGCGTGTACATCCAGTACGCGTACGCCCGTATCCAGTCGATCCTGCGGCTGTCGGGCGAGGCGGAGCCGGTCGCGCACCCGGAGCTGGAGCTGGCACCGGCCGAGCGTGCGCTGGGGCTGCACCTGGACCAGTTCGCGGAGGTCCTCGCCGAGGTGGCCGCCGCGTACGAGCCGCACAAGCTGGCCGCGTACCTCTACCAGCTGGCCTCGCACTACACGACCTTCTACGCCGAGTGCCCGGTCCTCAAGGCCGGGGCCCCGGAGCAGGTGGAGAACCGGCTGTTCCTCTGCGAGCTGACCGCCCGCACCCTGCACCAGGGTCTGGCGCTGCTCGGTATCAGGACGCCCGAGCGGCTGTAGGGCGCAGCGCCCTCCGGGGCTCCAGGACCTGTCCGATTCATTGGTCCTGGGGCTCCGTGCCCCCGCAACAACTGCCCCTGCCGCACCAACTGCCCTCGCGGGAGCTGCCCCCGCAACAGCATGATCAGTTGCCGGGCGCTCCTGGGCGGACGGCCTCCTTCAGCCCCGCCTCGATCACGCGGGTGAGGGTGTCCAGATACGCGTCACCGCTGTCGCCGTCCATGATCAGCATGCGGAAGCCCAGCGGCGCGATCAGCAGGTCCGCGGCCAGTTCCAGGTCGAGCGAGGCCGGGAGCTCGCCCCGGCCGATCGCGGTCTGCAACATGGTGTGCACCGCGGCGCGGCGCGGTGCCGCCACACTGGTGTGCACCACATCCGCGAGCGTGCTCACACGGCGGCTCTCGGCGAGCAGTCCGGGGCCGATGCCGCTGACCACCGGGTCGGCCAGCTGGTTCCGGAGGGTGCCGAGGAACTCGCGCAGGTCGGTACGGAGGGCTCCGGTGGCCGGAGTCGGCGGCAGCGCGTGCTCCACCGCCTCCCGGACGAGTTCGGTCAGCATCTCCTCCTTGGACCCCCAGCGCCGGTACAGCGCGGCCTTGCCCACACCGGCCCGCCGCGCGATCGCCTCCATGGACATCCGCTCGTAGCCGGTCTCGGCGAGCTCGTCGAAGGTCGCATCGGTGATGGCCTCGGTCACTTGCTGCCGCAACGCAGCGCCGCCGGTTGCCCTGCGTTCTGTCGCCATCCGGCCAGCATAAAGGAGTGGAACGGGTGCGTTCCGTTCGGTGATGGGCTAACGTGGGCCCAGTAAACGGAACGGCACCGTTCCGTTCCGTTCCGAATAGAGTTCCCCATGGAGGACCGGCAATGAAATTCCTTTACGACGACGAGTCCTTCTCCTTCGAGGCGCTGCGGGCCGCCGGTTACGCCACTTACGGAGGCGCCGAGCTGGGCGAGGTCCTGGTGACCTGCCGTCAGATCCCCGAGGGAGACGAAGAGGCGTGGTCGCACCAGTGGGCCGCGACGGCGGCGCGGGTCGAGCGCATCGGCCGGGACGCGCTGGCCGCCGGACACCGGGTGAGTGCGCGGGAGGCGCTGCTGCGGGCCTCGAACTACTACCGGACCGCCGACTTCTACCGGCGGGCGGACCCGGCGAACGACACCGAGTCCGCGCGGCTGGCGAAGGCGTCCCAGCAGACCTTCGCGGACGCCGCCGCCCTGCTCGACATCCCGGCCCGCGCCGTGCGCATCCCGTACGAGGGGACCACCCTGCCTGGCTACCTGTTCCTCGCCGACGAGTCGGGCGAGCCCCGCCCGACCGTGCTGTACCACGGCGGTTACGACTCCACCCTCGAAGAGGGCTATGTCGCCCTGGCCGCAGGGGCGTTGCGGCGCGGCTACCACGTCCTCGTCTTCGACGGTCCCGGCCAGGGATCCACCGTACGCGAGCAGGGCCTGCACTTCCGGCCGGACTGGGAGGCCGTGATCACCCCCGCCGTCGACTTCGCGCTCACCCTGCCGGAGGTGGACGCGGACCGGATCGCGCTCATCGGCACCAGCCTCGGCGGGTATCTCGCCGCACGGGCAGTCGCCTTCGAGCACCGCATCGCCGCCTGCGTCCTGCACGACGGGGTCTACGACGTCCACGCCACGTTCGAGGAGGCCTTCCGGGCCGCGGCGGATGTCCCCGGCGGCCTGGCCGCCGTGATGGAGCAGAGCGTGTCGGCGCGCTGGCTGGTCCACAACGGCCTGTGGACCCTCGGGGTGTCCGGCGCCGACGAACTCCTCGATGCCTTCCGCCCCTACACGCTGGAGGGAGTCGCTGAGCGGGTCACCTGCCCGACACTCGTTCTGGAGGCGGAGAACGACCAGTTCTTCGCCGGCCAGCCGCAGCGCGTCCTGGATGCGCTGGCCTGCCCGAAGGAACTGATCTCCTTCCGTGAGGACGAGGGCGGCGGCGAGCACTGCCACGAAGGCGCGGTCGCCCTGTGGCACCAGCGCGCGTTCGACTGGCTGGACACCGTCTTCGCCGGGTGAGCGACCTGCGGTCCTGCCGCATGAACTGGCCTCTGGAGAAAGGGAGTTCCGTACGGCTCGGCCCGGGGCAAGCGCCCCGGAGTGAGCCGTGCGGAGTGAGCGGCGCGGTGGTGGGCGCAGTGACTCATGTCCCGGCCAGCAGGGCCAGCAGGTCGACGGTTTCCGACTCGTGGGAGGCGAAGGCGCCGTGGTCGCTGGCCCAGGTGACCGTGTGGGTGGCCCGCCGCGTGAAGCGGCGTTGCAGCTCCGGGTGGATGACCCGGTCGTCGGTACAGCGGACGTAGGTGCTGGGCCGCGAGCGCCACACCGCGGTCACCGCCGCCTGGTGGCCGGCCGCCATGACCTGGGGGACCAGTTCGCTGACATGACGGGACCGCCGCTCCGTGCCGAGCCGGCCGTGGAACAGCTCCCCGGCCCTGGCCGGATCGATTGTGGTGGTGCCGGCGATGTCACCGATCATGCATGCGCTCAGATCGCCCGGCGGTGCCTGGGCGAGCAGCCCGAAGCTGGTCTCGCCGACGTCGGGCATCATCGCGGCCAGGTACACCAGATGCGCCACCTTCCGCGGTGGCAGACCGCTGATGACGGCGCCGCCGTAGGAGTGACCGCAGGCGACGACCGGCCCGGCCCCGGCGATGCCGTCCAGTGCGGCTTCGGCGGCGGCGACGTCCCCCGCCAGTGATCCCCGGTGCAGCTCGGCGACGGCCACGGGGACGCCCCGCGCCCGCAGCCCGGCGGCGACTCCCTCCCACGCTCTTCCGCTGTGCCAGGCACCGTGCACGAGGAGCACGCCCCGGGGCGTGGCCGAAGGCGGGTTCGTACTCACTCCGGCTCACCCAGCCCCTCACGTACGGCGCGACGGGCGCGGTGCAGCCGGGACTTCATCGCCGGTGTACTCAGCCCGAGTGCCGAGGCGACGGCCCTCCCCGGCAGTCCCTGGATGTCCCGCATGATGAGGACGCGGCGCTGGTCGTCCGGCAGGGCCGCGATGACTTCGGCCAGCCGCTCGGTCTCCAGCCTGCCCAGCACATCGGCCTCGGCCGAGGACACCGCGGCGCCGACGGCGGTGTCGACGGCCGATTCCGGGCGGCGCGCCAGGCTCCGCGCGCGCCGCGAGCACTCGTTGCGCACGATCCGGAACATCCATGAGGCGAGCGCGGCGGTGGCCCGCAGCGTCCCGATCCTGCGGAACAGGACGATCATCGCCTCCTGCGCCGCGTCCTCAGCGTCCTGACTGCTGGCGCAGAGCGAGAACGCGAACCGCCGGACATGCGGGTACACACCGGAGACCAGCACCCCGATCGACGGCTCGTCGCCGCGCTGTGCCGCTCTGACCAGTTGGTCCCCCGGCCATGAATCCCTGGCGAACTGGGCCACGGTCCTCCCGCCTCTCTCCGCTTCCCGGCCGTACGGCCGCCTTCCCTTGCGTTCATAAGAGCCCCGGCCGGTGCAAAGGATTCAGAGGATCGGAGGATTCGGAGGATCAGAGGATTCGGACGAGTGGGGTCGCGGCAGGCGGAACCGTGGACTGTGTTCGCTCACAGGCCCAGGACCGTCGCCACGAGTTCGGGGCGGCTGCGGACACCGGTCTTCGCGAAGACGCTCTTCAGATGGTCCTGCACGGTGGCCGCGGTGATGTGCAGTTCCGTGGCGATGGCCCGCGAGGGCAGGCCGGCGACGACCCGCGCCAGGACGTCCCGCTCGCGCGGCGTGAGCCCGTACGCGAGCAGCAGCACCTCGGCCACATCGGCGGCCGGCGCCGGGTGCACCGTCACGGCGAGGCGCGCCGGGAACGGGCCACCGCTCAGCGGCGAGGCATGGACCGAGAGCCACCGGCCCGACCGGCCGCGGACCCGACCGTGGGCCGGCAGCGCCGCGCCCCTCCCCCGCGCGGCGACCTCCAGTACCGCGATGGGCAACTCAGCCCCGGGCGAGGCCAGTTCGTCACGCCAGAGTTTCGCGGCCGGATTCTCCGAAAGCAGCCGCAGCTCCTGATCGAGCAGGAGCACACCCGCCTCGTCCGGGCCGGGAGCGGCGTCGGCGGGTGCCCGGTGGACGGCCCGGCGCAGGGCCGCGGCCACCGGGGCGGACAGCCGCCGCAGGACGTCGACGTCGACCGGGGTGAAGTCGGGCCGCCCGCCGCCGCGGAACAGGGCGATGGCGCCCCAGCACCGGTGGTCCACCACGAAGCTCGCCCGCAGTTCGTGCCGTGCGTCGATCAACGGGAGCACGGCCCGGTACCGGTGGCTGGACCCCGGATCATCGCCGGTGGCCGCACCGAGCGTGCCCGCGGACATCTTGGAGCGGGCGAGCGCCGCGAACTTCAGTACGTCGTCCACCAGGTACTCGTTGTACGCGGCGGCTCCGGCCGCGTCCGGCGTGAGGCCGGCGCTCACGTCGTCGGTGATCAGCAACGTGGTGGGGTCGATCGTGCCGAAACAGTAGGAGTCGACCGGTACGAGCCGCGTCAGCCGCTCGGCGATCCGGCGCCGCAGCTCCCGGGAGCCGAGGTCGAGACGGCATATCGCCTCGATGTCACGCACGGTCTCGCGCCGGGCCACCGGGGAACTCACCGGCCGAACGGTACCCCAGAAGTGTGGGATGGCCGGGGGCTGCCCCGGCTTCTAGTCTCAGTGCGGAAAACGCAAGGCACAGGCACAAGCACAGGCGCAAGCACAGGAGGTATCACGGCATGTCCCCGTCCCTGCTCACCGTCGGACTCGATCCCGCGCTGGTGGACGACGCGCCCTCGTCCCGGGCCGCGTTCCCCGAGCTCGACGCCGAAACGGTCCGGGCCGGCGTGGCCGCCGAGCGGGCCCGGCTCACGGAACTCGGCTTCACTGTCGACCTCTGCCTGCTCGACTACGGCCGCACGGCCGAGGCGGTCTACCGCGCCGCACTCTCCGGCAAGGAGTACGACCTCGTGGTGATCGGCGCCGGCATCCGGCTGGACCCGGTGCTGACCCCGCTCCTTGAGGTCCTGGTCGACGCCACCCACGAATTGGCACCCGGCGCGAAGCTCTGTTTCAACGTGAGCCCGTCGACAACCGTCGAGGCCGTCCAGCGGTGGTGGCCCGAACGCGAGCCACTAGTCTGATACTTGATCCAGACCTATCCATCAGTGCTGGTCAAGGACTTGGGTGTGGAGAGAGTGCAGCGCCGCTGTCGCGAAGGGCGGAATCCCCACGGTCCGTTGGAACGTCCACGGCGGGCGGAATCCGGCAGCGGCGGCAGGCATGACAAGGGAAAGGTGCAAGCGCATGGGTGTCAGTGGCGTCGTCAATGAGAACGGGACTGGAGGGAGCGACCCGGAAGAGCCGTCGCTTCCCGCGTCCGACAGGGACGAGGGGGGTGTCTCGGGCGAGCGTCTGGTGCTCTTCACCGACGCGGTGACCGCGATCTCCATCACCCTGCTGATCCTGCCGCTGGTGGACCTCGTCCCGGAAGTCGCCTCCGCCCACAAGCCCGCCAGCGAAGTGATCACCGGTCACCTCACCCAGATCTGGAGCTTCCTGCTCAGCTTCGCGGTCATCGCGAACATCTGGCGGGAGCACCACCGGGCCTTCTCGACGGTCAGGACGGCCTCCCGCACCCTGACGGTGTGGAACATGGGGTGGCTGCTCTCCGTCGTCGTCATACCCCTCCCGACGGAGATGATGGGCGCCTTCGGTGGCCGCGACCGGTTCGTGGGAGCGTTCTACTACGCGGCGCTCCTGGCCGGCATGGTGTGCCGGCTGGCCATGCTGAACATCCTGAAGAACAACCCGGGGATGGTCGAGGGGGACAGCGAAGCGACCCGCCGGAGGACCGCGGACCTGTACGCCGACAGCTTCATCACCGTCCTCGCCGTGGTCGTCGCGTTCGCCATCGCGCTCGCCGTGCCCGTGCTGCAGTACTACAGCCTTCTGCTGCTGATCGTGGCGGGCCGGGTGCGCTTCACGCGACGGCGCACCGCTCACTGACCGCCGGAACGCCCGGCGCGCGACGCGCGGATCACTGCAAGGGCCGTTCCCAGGCGTCCCCGCCGAGCGGGTGGACGTAGTGGGGGCGGCCCTTCGTGCTGCTCGCGCGGAACGGCCTGCCGTGGTCGTCGATACGGACGGTCCCGTGCCGGCTTCCGCTGCTCCACTGGAGCTCCAGGTACCAGCTGACGTCGTGCGCGCCGGTGTGGGCGTTGACCTCAAGCACCTGCGGGTCGCCGGCGGACACCTTGTACGGGAAGTCGGTCGCCGGGATCTTCCGGTCGCCCTGCACCCCTGCGGTCGCCTTCGCCAGCGGCGTCCCGGTGTCCAGGTTCACATCGAAGGCCGCCGGGGTGAGCCCGCCGCCGCAGCCGTCGCCCATCGCGTACGAGGACCAGGCGAGCGGCGCCTGCCGGCCCACGATCCTCACGTGCAGGGCCTGGAGCACCACCGCGTCCCCCGTCTTTCCCTGCACGGACAGCTCGATCCGCGCTCGGTCGCTGGAGACTCCGCCCAGCGCGGTGGCCCAGCTCGCGGCGTCCTGCTCGGCCGGGGGCGGCGGCATTTTCCCGGCGGGCCGGTCGACCAGATACGACTGGCTGCACGGGCCGTCCCAGACGTACGGCCGGACGTTGACCGTCAGGGGTACGGCGGGGACGCTGCTGCCGTCGGCGCCCAGTGCGCCGCCGTCCCCCGTCTTGCCGTCGCCGGAGGGAGACGGCCGGGTGGAGGGCGAGACGGAGGGGCTCGCGGAGGGCTTGCCCCGCTTCTTCTCCTCGGGCCCGGCGGTGCCGGTGGCGGCCGACGACGGGCCGGCGTGCACGGACGAGGTGTCGCCTGCGGCCGAGTGGTGCTCCGGCGATGCGGCTCCCGTGTTCCCCACGGCCACCGCCACCGGGACGGCGATCGCGACGGCCACCACGGCGGCCCCGGCCAGCCGGAGCCGCCGCCCGACCTTGCGGCGGGCGGGGGCGGACCCGGACCCGTGGCCGGACACGGAGGCGGAGGCGGCTTCGGGCTGGGGGCCGGTTTCCGGACCGGCTCCGGGAGCGGCACCGGATACGGGTACGGGTACGCCACCGGCTTCCGTCTCGGCTCCGGCTTCGGCCTCCCCTCCGGGCGCAACTGCGGCTGCACCACCAGGTTCGGCACCGGTACCGACACCGGCACCGGCCCCCTGCGCGGCACCGGCTTCCGCCCCGGTCCCCCGGCCGGGCCCGGCCTCGGTAGCCCCGGCCGCCGTTCCACCCGCCGCCGCGTCCTTGGGCCGCCGCCGGGCCGCGTCGGCCAGCAGCCACCGCCGGTGCAGCGCGATCAGCTCGTCCGGGGTCGCCGCGCAGAGCCGGGCGAACCGCTCGACCGGCGCGTAATCGGTCGGCACCGCATCGCCGTTGCAGTACCGGTGCACGGTGGACGTACTCATGTGGAGCTTCCCGGCAAGGGCTCCGTAGCTCCGCCCCGAGCGGCTTTTCAGCTCTCTGAGCAGCGCGGCGAATTCCTCGGTCTCGGAGCCCACGGCCACCATCCCCCTCGTTCCATGTCCCGGGCACCCGATACGCGTTCCAGGAAGGCGTTCCAGGGGGGACCCTTCCCCCCAGGTCAGAGTACGCGCAGCCGTTCCAGCGTCCCCAATGGTCCGGGAACGATTGCGGCGGTAATCGGCCACCCCACAAGCTGAGTTCGTGTTCAACCGACTCCGGCACGGCTGCGGCCTGGGCGTGGTCGACGCAATCGCGCTGGCCGTCCTGGCCGTATCGACGGCGACGGTCGTCCTGCTCATCAGTCGCCTCTGAACCACCGGACCCACGCACACACCAGACCCACGCACACAACAGACCCACGTGCACACCAGAGCCAGGCACACATCTGCCGGACCAACACCTGACCGACGTACCCACCTGACCCACACCTGATCCACGGGGAGATCCACCATGAACATCCGCCGCAACCGCACCCGTATCACCACCGCAGCCGCCACCGGCCTGGTCGCCGCACTCGCCATCGCCGGACTGTCGGCCGCCACCGCTTCCGCCGCCCCGGCCAAGGCGCAGAAGATCGTCACCTGCACCCCGGCCAACACCAAGACCGTGCTCTCCAGCCGTCCCGCCGGTCATCTGCTGATCAAGTCCACCAACAAGGGCAAGACCCCCTGCTACGCCTACGGCGCCCCGCTCATCGGCTTCGACCACCCGCAGTCGACCGTCCAGATCAACGAGGACAGCGTGCCGCAGGCCGTCGTCACGCTCGATCCCGGCCAGTCGGCGTACGCGGGTGTCCGCACCTACGGCGCGGGCGACAGCGGCCACTACGCCAAGCAGATGTCGCTCAGCTTCGAGGGCCGCGCCATGGCCGGTTCGGTCGGCCCCTCGGCCTCCTTCAAGGTCCCCGCCAAGACCTGGGTCAACGACAACGCCGCCGTCACGTACTGGCAGACCACCCAGTCCGACGCACTCCACTGGTAACCGGGCAGGCGACGACCGCCCTGGCACCCGACGCGCCCTGGCACCCCTCCCCGGGGTGCCAGGCCGTTCCGTCGTCACCGGGCAGGAGCTACCCCAGCGGGAATTCGGCCCGGCTGCTCCAGGCCGTACCGTCGTAGGCGACCAGCCCGACGGAGCGTACGGACGTGCCGAACGGCAGCTTCGTCCGCACATCGGCCTCGACCCTGTCGAGCACGGCGGGCCCCTGCCCCTGGGTGAGCGTCACATGCGGCGCCGGGTCCTCCCCGAACCGCCCCCCGTACGGCGGCGCTTCGGGCCAGCGTGCGTGCACGGCCCGGGTCAGCGCCCGCACCGGGCCGTCCGGCTCGGGGACCAGATGGAGCAGGCCGGGGAAGCGCCCGCACTCCCGGAAGACCACGTCGAAGGTGCGGTGGCCGCCGATGAGTCCGGTCAGCGCGCCCAGCACTCCGTCATCGATGCGGTCCACCCGCAGGAACGGGTAGAGCACGGTCAGATGCGCCGGAACACCGTCCGCCGCCATCGGATCGAACCGCTCCCGCCAGCCTCCGGCCACCGGCTCGGCCTCGGGCACCATGATCACCAGAGCCGTGTCGCCCGCCTGGTACATGTCCACTCCGTCCTCGGGAAGGACGCCACACTCCCACAGCGCCGGGGAGCACGGCGCGGCACCGGCTGCGGACCAGGCCGGCCGGCACACCCGCCCGCCGCTCAGCCGCCGAACCACCCCGCCACGTCCACCCGGAAGCCGCCGCCAGGCAGCGCCCCCGGCACCAGGGCCCGCAGGTCGGACTCCAGTCCGGCGAGCCGCTCCGCGCCCAGGACCCGCGCCCACTGTGCGTACAGCTCGTCGAAGATCTCACCCGACCGCACCAGCACCTCCGTGCCGTGCGCCGTGAGCAGCACCAGCTTGCGCCGCCCGTCGGCGGGGTCGGCGGCCCGCTCGGCGTACCCCAGCTCCTCCAGGCGTTCCACGGTCTTGCCCGCCGCCTGTTTCGAGACCCCGAGCCGCCGCCCCACCTCGCTCGCCGTCGCCCCGCGCACCCCGATCGCCTGGAGCGCGAAGCCGTACGCGGGGCGCACATCCGGGTGCCCCTCCTCTGCGAGGCGGGCGTGCAACTGGTCGATGGCGGCGCGGAATCCGGCGAAGAGCAGCATCGGCAGCTCGTAGCCGTGCCCGGCAGCTGCTCCGGCCGGGGCTCCGGGCTCAGCCATGGTGCGGCCCGCCGTTGCGCATTTCGACAACCTGGTTTACGTTTTCGTCAATCACGTTGTCGATTTTACGAGCGAAGGACCACCCATGCCAGTCACCGCCCCCGACCACGCCGCCTTCCCGGACCACACCGTCGAATCCGCCCCCGCCCCCGCGCGCCGCGCCATGCAGGCCACCGCCGACCGCCTGGGCTACCTCCCCTCCCCCGTGGCCAGGATGGCGACCTCGCCGCAGACCCTCGACGGCTTCCTGAAGCTCAGCGGAATCTTCGAGTCGACCACCCTGAGTCAACTGGACCGCGAGGTCCTCATCCTCACCATCGCCACCCGCAACGAGTGCCATGTCTGCGTGGCCATGCACACGGCGAAGCTCACCGCCCTGGGTGCGGACCCCGGCCTCATCGATGCGCTGCGCACCCAGAAGCCGCTCACAGAAGCGAAGTTGGAGGCGCTGCGCACCTTCACGCTGGAGGTGCTGGCCACTGCGGGGGCGGTCAGGGAGGCCGGCCTCCAGGCGTTCCTGGGACACGGATACACCCCGCAGAACGCCCTGGAGGTGGTCCTCGGCATCGGTACGTACACCCTCTCGACCTTCGCCAACCGGCTGACCGGCGCCCCGCTCGACGACCAGCTCGCGGCGTTCGCCCCGCAGTGAGGTCAGGGGCGGCCGTTCAGTCGAACTCGCACCACACGGTCTTGCCCGGACTGCGGCTGCTCACCCCCCACCGGTCCGCCAGTGCCTCCACCAGCAGCAGCCCCCGCCCGGTCTCGTCGGCCACGGCCGCGATACGCGGGACACCGTCGCCGCTGTCGTGCACTTCGACCCGCAGCAGCCCGTCCCCGTACGACCGGAGCTGCAACCGGTATCCCCGGCCGGGCGGTACGCCGTGGAGCACCGCGTTCGTGGCCAGTTCGCTCACACAGAGCAGCACCTCGTCCGCCCGCCCGGCGGCCTCCCAGTCGGTGAGGGCGCTACGGGTGAACTCCCGGGCCGCCCGTACGGACCTGCGCTCCCGCCGGTAGAACCGCTCCCGGAGCAAGGGGTGTTGAGTCTCGACATCCATGAGGCCACTGTCACTGTCCGTCGCTACTCTGATGCAGTGCGTCGACCCGTACAGAATTCCCGTACGGGTCGCGCACGCATAACGTGCCGAGCGATACGGGGAGTTCGACATCATGCACCCCAGAAAACGTCCGAGGAAGAACGCGTCCGCCATGCGACTGGTGGGCGCCCTGCTGGCGCGGTTCCGCCTGACCGCCGGGCTGACCCAGAACGCGCTGGCCACAAGCGTGGGCCTGGACTGCGAAACCGTCGCCTCGATCGAACAGGGGCGCCGCCCCCTGAAACCGGACTACGCGGAGATCTTCGACCGCGTGCTCGACACGAAGGGGGCGCTGGCGGTCGCGGTGGCGAACATGCCGGAGATCGACCTGATCCCGGCGTGGGCGGAGCAGTACATCGACCTGGAGCAGGATGCGCTTGCGCTGTCCTGGTACGAGAACCAAGTTCTGCCGGGACTGCTCCAGACCGAGGACTACGCCCGCGCTGTCTTCCGCAGCAAGGTCCCCGCCATGAGCGAGGAAGCGATCGACGGTCAGGTCGCGGCACGTCTGGAGCGCCAGGAAGTTCTACGCCGAAAAATGCCACCTACCACCAGCTTCATCATCTCGGAGGCCATTCTCAGAGACTGCCTCGGCGGCCCCGAGGTACACAGAGCCATGCTGGCGCACCTTCGTTCGTGCTCCGACCTGCCAGGTATCACGCTCCAGGTCATGCCGTTCGGCCGACAGACCCATGCAGCGCTCGACGGCCCATTCATCCTGCTCGAAACGCCGGACCATCAGCATCTCGCCTACACCGAAACCCAACGCGGGAGTCAGCTCGTAGCTGACCCCAACGAGGTCAGCATCCTCTCCCAGAAATATGCGATGCTGCGAACTCAGGCCTACAACACCGAGGACTCGAAAGGCCTGTTGGAACGGCGGCTAGGAGAGCAATGAGCACCGCACTTGAGTGGTTCAAGTCGAGCTACAGCGGCAGCGAGGGCGGCGCCTGCCTCGAAGCCGCGTACACCTGGCGCAAGTCCAGCTACAGCAGTGAACAGGGCGGCGATTGCGTCGAGCTCGCATACAACTGGCACAAGTCCAGCCACAGCGGAAGCGACGGCGGCAACTGCCTGGAAGTCGCTGCGCACCCCGCCGCCATCCACATCCGGGACTCCAAGAACACCGAAGGCCCCACCCTCACCCTCACCCCCGCCGCCTGGTCCGCCTTCGCCAGGTTCGCCACCAGTACCGGAACCCCCTGATCCGTCCCGTCCCAGTGGCAGGATGACAGCAGTACGCCGACGGGAGAGGGACCCATAGACATGGCTGTCGTCCACCGCACCACACTGAGCCCCACCAAGCTGGAACTGCTCGCCGCCTGGCTGCCCGCGCAGCCCTGGTACCTCGGCGGCGCGGACCGTACGCCCGAGCTGTCCAAGGCGGGCGGCTTCCGGCTCGACGACCCGACCGGTGCGGTCGGGATCGAGTTCATGCTGGTCACCGACGCGTCCGGGGACGAGCCCGTCACGTACCAGGTGCCGCTCAGCTACCGGGACGCGCCGCTCGAAGGCGCGGGCGACGAGGCGCTCGTCGGCACCACGGAGCACGGGGTGCTCGGCAAGCGCTGGGTGTACGACGGGGCGCACGACCCGGTGCTCGTCGCCCAGCTGGTCGCCGCGATGGCCGGGGCGGCGCTGCCGCAGGAGCAGAGCATCAGCAACACCCCCGACCCGACCGTCGAGGGCCACTTCACCGGCACGGAACACCCCGTGGCCACCGGGATCGCGGCGGTGGCCGACGGCGAGGACGGCACCGACGTACGCGTACGGACGTCCAACACCGCGGGCCCCGGACTGACCCTCCACATCAACCGGGTGGTCCGCCCCGGCCAGGCCGCCACCCCGCAGGACCTGGGCCGCGTCACGGGAAATCTGTCCCTCCCGGACGGCACGAAGGCACGCGCCGTGTACGCGGTCGTCCGCGAGACCGACTCGGGCCCGGCCGCATAGGCGGCGCCCCTTGGCGCCCGGCCCTTCCTGCCGGTCAGCGACAATCGTCGTGGCCGGCGGAGGGGTCATCGGCAGGCGATCCGACAAGCGTCGAGCATCTGGTCAGCCGTCCGGCACGGTGCCGGCCCGTGCGAGGTGTTCGAGGGTCGTCGCCAGATGCCTGGCCGCTGTGCTGGAGTGCCGGTTGGCGGGGACGGCGAGGGACAGCGACCAGGTCAGCCGGTCGCTGCCGGGCCCGACGACGCGCGGATGAGGGCCGGGGCCCAGGTATGCCTCGGGCAGGATCGCCACGCCCAGCCCGTGGCGGGCGTAGGCCGCGGCCGTGTCGGCGTTGGCGACCTCGATGCCGACGTCGCGGTGTTGCCCGGCGGCGGCGAAGGCGCGGTCGACGACGGACCGGCTGCCGTAGCCGGCGGGAAAGTCGACGAAGGTCTCCCCGGCCAACTCGGCCAGCGTCGTGCTCTCCTCTGCGGCCAGGGGATGCCCGTCCGGTATGACGAGGCGCATCCCGAACGACGCGAGAGGCTTCAGCCGCAGATCCCGTCCCGCCGGGCCGGGTTCGGAGAGCAGGGCGAGGTCGAGCCGGTCGGCGCACAGATCGTCGGCGAGGCCGTAGGACCCGCCGGGACGCTGGGTCAGCCGGACCCGCACCCCGGGGTACCGCGCACGGAGCCGGCCCAGCGCGAGCGGGAGCCCGATGTCGGGCAGCGAGGCCACGACGCCGATCCGGACCTCTCCTCGGATCCCACCGTGGACCTCTTCCACGGCGTCGATCGCCGAACGGGCGGCCGCGAGCGTCTCGCGTGCGTGAGGCAAGAGAGCCCGGCCGGCCTCCGTCAGCTGCACGTTGCGAGGGGTGCGGTGGACGAGTTCGGCCCGCAGCCCGCTCTCCAACGCCTTGATCCCGGCCGAGACCGCGGACTGGACCACGTGCAGCCGGGCCGCCGCCCGCGTGAAGCTGCGTTCGTCCACCACGGCGAGGAAGTACTCCAGGTGCCTCAGCTCTACTCCGATCACGAATATTGATCGTAGCCAGCACCAATGATCGTTGTACAGAATTCTTCCTCCGCGTGACAGTGGTCGGACACGAGAACGAGTCGGGACACGAGAACGAGGAGGAACCGTTATGCGGCGCAACCATCGGGTTCTGATCGTCGGGGCCGGGATCGCGGGACCGACGTTGGCGTTCTGGCTCGCTCGCCATGGGTTCACCCCGACCGTGGTGGAGCGCTCGCGCGAACTCCGCGCGGGGGGACAGGCGATCGACGTGCACGGCCGCGCGGTGGACGTGCTTGAGAAGATGGGACAGCTCGACGCCGCCCGTGCCGCCCGGACCGGGATCCGGGGGATGGACTTCGTCGACGGCCGCGGCCGGACCCTGGCCAGGACCGAGGCGTTCAGTCTCACCGGCGGCACCGTGGGCGGCCGTGACATCGAACTCATGCGCACCGACCTGGCGAACCTGCTCCTGGAGAGCACCCGTGAGAGCACCGAGTACCTCTACGGCGACCGGCCGACGTCCGTCGAGCAGACCGACACGAGTGTCACCGTGGAGTTCACGAGTGGGCTGATACGGGAGTTCGACCTGGTGGTGGGCGCCGACGGGGTGCGCTCCGCGACCCGGTCGATGGCTTTTCCCGCCGACACCTGGCGTATGCACCGGCTCGGGCGCTACATCGCCATCGGTGAGATCCCCAACTACCTGGACTACGACCGCTGGGAGACCTTCCACGCCGCAGGCCCGGATCGGCGGGTCTGCTACTTCGCCGGCGCCCGATCGACCCGCGCGATGTTCACCAAGGCCGACCCCGACCTCGACATCGAGCAGTACGACGACGAGGGCCTGCGGGGGCGGCTGCGCTCCCACTTCGAGAAGGACGGCTGGCACACCCGCCGACTGCTTGACGAGATCACGGCCAACGAAGACTTCTACTTCGACGACCTGCGCCAGGTCCACATGGACTCCTGGCACCTCGGACGGGTCGCGCTCGTCGGCGACGCCGGCTACTGCGCCTCACCCGCCTCCGGGCTGGGCACCACCCTGGCCATGGTCGGTGCCTACGTCCTCGCCGGCGAGCTCGCCGCCGCCGGCGGGCAGCACCAACTCGCCTTCGCCCGCTACGACCGCCGGATGCGGCCCTTCGTCGACGACTGCCAGGAACGGGCCCGCCGCGGCGGCAACCTCTTCATCAGCCGCCCCCGTTTCTGGCTGCAGATGCAGCAGATGCGCCTCTCCAACCTGCCCCTGCTCCGCGGAGCCATGAGGCGCCTGGCCGCCGGATCCAAGGAGCACATCGGGGCAGGCATCACCTTCCCCGAGGAAGACCCCGGGGCCTCGCTGCCGGTCGCGTGAGGCGGGCCCCGGACGAGGCCAAGGACCTGGTACCGCAACGGTGCACCGCCTGACAAAGCCCTCCTGGTGGACTCATGGACCATCCCGCTATACACACAGTGTATAGATACTCGTATAGTCCCCACATGGTTTCTGTGTACCTCTTGCCGGTGAAGACGGCCGCGGCGCTCTTCCCGCTCCTGGCCCTGGTGTTGTTCCTGCCGACGGCGGTCGTCCTGTACCGGCGGCACGGCAACATGTCGCACTGGCGCGTGATGTCGCTCCTCGGCTTCCTGTACTACGCGATCTCGGCCCTGTGCATGACGGTCGTGCCGCTGCCCAGGGAGACGCGGGGCATGTGCCGGAGGTTCGCCGCGGTCGCCCATCCGCAGTGGATGCCGGGCAACACCTTCGGTGACATCTGGAAGGAGGCGCACCATAAGGTCTCGCTCGGCGCGCTGGTGTTCCACAACCCAGCGGTGGCCGGTGCGCTGCTGAACCTGGTCATGCTGGTGCCGCTGGGTGCCTTCGTCCGCTGTCACCTGCGGCGCGGCATCGCGGCGGCGGCGGTCGCGGGCTTCGGTGTCTCGCTGTTCTTCGAAGTCACGCAGGGCACCGGGCTGTGGGGTATCTACCCGTGCCCCTACCGGCTGTTCGACGTGGACGACCTGCTGATCAACACCGCGGGAGCACTGGTCGGCTGGTGCGTGGCCGGACCGCTCGCCCGGGTGCTGCCGACACTGGACACGCTGGAGAAGAGGGTGGGTGGGCGGCGGCGCGTCCCCGTCGGTCAGCGGCTGGTGGCGCTGCTGACCGACCTGGTCGGAGCCGCGGCCGTGATCGCCGCCGCGGTCCTGGCCCTGATGTACGCCGGGCAGCAGGGCTCTGCGGTCCTGACGCCGGTGACGGCCGTAACCCTTCCCGTCTACTTCGTCGTGCTGCCCTGGCTGACCGGGGTGACCCCGGGCAAGCGGCTGCTCCGGCTCCGGCTCGTACCGGTCGGAGAAGCCGGGAAGCCCGCGCTGTGGCGGCTCGTTGTACGCGCGGCGCTGCTGGGCGTGGTGGCACTCCCGCTGGTGGCGACCTTCGTGGCGGCGTCGCTGGTCCTGCTGGAGCGGCCCATGGGGCTGCTCCGCCAGGTCACGGACGCGGGCGTGCATGATGTCTACTGGCTGCTGATCGGCCACTTCCCGCAGATCCTGCTGGCGACCTCTGTCTGCGGCTGGGTCGGTGCGTACGTGTTCCTGGCCCGGCGCCGGGCGCCTCAGCTCTGGTTCCACGAACTGGCCTCCGGGGTGCGGACCGTGGCATCGCCGCGCGCCCGCTCCAGCTCCAGCTCCAGCACCAGCACCAGCACCAGCACCAGCACCAGCACCAGCACGGAACACCCGGCCCGCCCGCAGGTCACTGAACCGGACGACACCACCGGCCGGCCGGACGCCGTTGACGTCCGTGCGCTCGCACGACGGCAGGGTTGACGACGAGGTCGGGCCCCGGGCGGCCTTCGGCCGCCGGGGACCGGAACGGGCCGTGAGCGAGGGCATTCGGCCGTGTCCAGGTAGTCCGTGACGGCCCCGTGAGGGTGTCAGACCTGGCCGTAGCCGCCGTCGACCTGGTAGTCGGCGCCGTTGACGTGGGAGGCCGCGTCCGAGGCGACGAAGGCGATGACGGCGGCGACCTCTTCCGCGGTGCCGGCTCGGGTCATCGGGGTCCCGGTGCCCATCGTGGCGATGAGCGCCTCGCGTTCCCCGGCGGTGGCGGCCAGCTGTGCGATACCGGGGGTGTCCGTCGGGCCCGGGCTCACCACGTTCACCCGGATCCCGCGTGGGGTCAGCTCCAGGGCCCAGGTACGGGCGAGGGCGCGGACCCCGGCCTTGGAGGCCGCGTAGAGACTCCGCCCGCGCGACGCCTTGTGCGCGGCCATCGAGCCGGTGAGGACGATGACGCCACCGTCCACCAGCAGCGGCAGCGCCTTCTGGACGGTCATGATCGTGCCGGTGATATTGACGTCCAAGACCGTCCTGATGACGTCCTCGGTGATGGTCCCCAGCGGTGCGGTCGCGATCGCCGCCGCGTTGACGACCAGTACGTCCAGCCGGCCGCTGCGCCGTTCCACCTGCGCGAAGAGCCGGTCGAGGTCGTCGGCCGAGCGCGAGTCGGCCCGCACCCCGACGACATCACCTGGTAGGTCCGCGGCCGCCGCCGTCAGGGCGTCCTGGTCCCGTCCCGTGATGTAGACGGTGCCGCCCCCTTCGGCGATCTTCCGTGCGGTGACGTGCCCGATACCGGCACTCCCGCCCGTCACGACCGCGACCTTGTTGTGAAACGCGTTGCTCATGGAACTCGTCGTCCGTTCATCTGGGCAGCCGTTCCGAAGGGAACGTCCTGGGGAACACAGGCGGTACGAGCCTGAGCCTGTGCGGACACCGGTGCCAGAAGCCCGCTGATGCTGGTACTGGCAGCACCAGGCCGACGCCTCCCGGCTCTGGCACAGTGGGGACCTGTGCCGACGACCACGAACCGGACCGAACTGCGGGAGTTCCTGCGCTCACGACGCGCGCGGGTCTCGCCCGAGGACGTCGGCATCCTCCCGGGAGTTCGGCGGCGCACCCCCGGACTGCGCCGCGAGGAGGTCGCCCAGCTGGCCGGTGTCGGCATCACCTGGTACACGTGGCTGGAGCAGGGGCGGCCGATCAACGTCAGCTCCCAGGTGCTCGACGCGGTGGCCCGCACGCTGTTTCTGGATGCCGCCGAGCGCGACCACCTCTACCGTCTGGCCGAGGTCCCCCAGCCTCCGGTCACCCGCGGTCCGCCGTCCGCGCTCCCCGGCCACCTCGACACCGTCCTGGGAGCCCTGGACCCGTTGCCCGCCATGCTGGTCGACGCCCGCACCGACGTGCTGCGCTGGAACCGCGCTTACGCGGCCCTGCACCCCGCTCTGGTCAGTGCTCCGCCGGGCAGGCGCAACACCCTCTGGCACCTCTTCGCGGAACCGGAGGGGCAGCACCGCATCGTCAACCGCGACGAGCAGGCGCCCGAGGCCGTGGCAGGGTTCCGCTATCGCTACAGCCAGAACGCGGGCGACCCGCAATGGCAGGACTTCGTCGCCCGTCTGTGCACCGCCAGCCCGCTGTTCTCCCGGCTCTGGGCCACTCACGACGTCGCTCCACCGCACCTGTGCGACAAGCGCTACGACATCACAGGGATCGGCGAAGTGAGCCTGCGTGCCACCGGCATGGAACTGACCGACCACCCCGGCGTCCGCCTCGTCGTCCAGACCCCCACCGACCGGCGCAGCCGCGAGAACATCGACCGCCTGCTACGGGACAGCCCTTAGGCCGGGCGACGCACCTGTGACCGCCTAGACCACGGTCGACGAACCGCGGGCGCCGGTCCAGGTGTCGAGCGCGGTGGCGCACGCGCTGCGGCGGGCGTCGGCGTCGGAGGCGCGGGTGGCGAAGGCGATGTGGCCGTCGGGGCGGATCAGGACCTGCCGCACTCCGGCGAAGGCGTCGGGCAGGTCCGGCGCGGTGGCGCTGAGCGTGGCGAACCCGTCGCGCGCGGCGGAGGGCGGCCACGGTGTGGCGTCGTCCCCGGTGAGGTCGAGCAGGAGGAACCGGCCGTCGGTGAGGTGGTCGAAGACGCGGGTCGCCTCGCCGTTCCGGCTCAGGCCGAGGTCGGGCATGCGCTGTCCGGTCAGGGGGTCGCTGCCTTCCGGGGCGGGGTAGGCGGTGCTGAGCGCCGAGACGCGTCCGGCCAGAAGCCGGTTGACCTGTTCCAGGCCGAGCAGTTCGTCGACCAGGGAGCGCAGGGCGGTGGCGGGCCGCCGGTACTGCGGCACGAGGGCGAGTTCGGCCAGCAGGGTCTGCACCTCGGTGTTCTGCGTCACCGCCATACCCACCGGGCGGCGTTCGGCGTCGTAGCTGTCCAGCAGGGAGGCCGGGGCCGTGCCGCGTATGTCGGCGGCGAGCTTCCAGCCCAGGTTCATCGCGTCCTGCAGGCCGGTGTTCAGGCCCTGGCCCGCCGCGGGGAAGTGGATGTGCGCGGCGTCCCCGGCGATCAGCAGCCGCCCGTTGCGGTAACGCTCGGCCAGGCGCGTGGCGTTGCCGAAGCGGGAGAGCCAGCGGGGCTCGGCGATGGCGAGCTCGTCACCGCACAGCCGCCGCAGTGAAGCCTTGAACTCCTCCAGCGTGACCTCCTCGCGGGACGGGGTGCGCAGGCGCTCGGGGTCGATGTACACGAGCCGGGTCAGCCCGCCCTCCAGCGGGACGACCATGACGCCGGCGGCCCGTGCGGCCCGGAGCGCGGCGGGATCGGCGGTGACGGTGGCGAAGTCGCCGAGGACGCCGGTGAGGGTCTCGTCGGTGCCGGGGAAGCCGATTCCGGCGGCCCGGCGCACCACACTGCGGGCGCCGTCGCAGCCCACGGCGAACCGTGCCCGTACGGCGGTCCGCCGCCCGTTGCCGTCGCGGAGCTCCAGCGACACCCCGTCGGCATCCTGGGTCAGGTCCGCGACCTCGCAGTCGCGGTCGATGACCACCCCGAGCCGGCGGGCCCGCTCTTCCAGCAGGGCCTCGGTGCGGGCCTGCGGCAGGAACAGGGTGTAGCCGTGGCGGCTGTCCAGCGCGCTGAAGTCGAGTGGGGTGTCCAGGCCGGCGAAGTGCCAGCCCGGCAGCGTCCGGCTCTCGGCCAGGAACCGCGGGGCGAGGCCGCGCAGGTCCAGGATCTCGACGCTGCGGGGGTGCAGCGTCAGCGCCCGGGAGTTCCGGTTTGCCTCCTTGCGGCGCTCCACGATGCGGGTCCGCACACCGGCCAGGGCCAGCTCGCCGGCGAGCATCAGGCCGGTCGGCCCGGCTCCGACGATGATCACGTCCGTTTCCATCACACACTCCGCGGTTTCCATGACGCTCTGAATTAGTGAACGATGTTCACGTGAACATCGTTCACTATACTCGGGCGGCATGTCACCTGTGTCAAACGCACCCCGGGGCCGCCCCGCCCGCCTCACCCGCGCCGCCACGGTCGAATCCGCTCTGGAACTCCTGGACGAGGTGGGCATCGACGCGCTCACGATGCGGCGCCTGGCGGACCGGCTCGGCGTACAGGCGGGCGCGCTCTACCGCCACTTCGCCACCAAGCAGGATCTGCTCACCGCCATGGCCGACCAGATCCTCGGCACCGTCACCGCACCCGGCCCGGACGAGGTGTGGAGCGCCCAACTGCTGCATCTGGCCCGGTCGATGCGCCAGGCTCTGCTGGCACGCCGCGACGGCGCCCGGGTCTACGGCGGAACGCACTCAAGCGGCCCCCACACCCTGGCCCTGGCGGAGGCCACCGTGTCCGCCCTGCGCACGGCGGGCTTCGACGACGCCGACGCCGCCCGCGCCCTGTTCACCGTCACCAACTTCGTCCTGGGCAACACACTGGAGGAACAGGCGGCCCAGCCGGACGGCGCCGGCCGCCCCGCCGGTGCCGCGCTGGTACGGGACGCGGTGCTCCAGGGCGGCTTTCCGCACCTCAAAGCCGTGCTGCCCGAGCTGACCGGAGCCGACCTCGCTGACTACTTCGAGTTCGGCCTCAACGTGGTGGTCAGCGGGCTGCGCGCGACGCGCGAATGAGCATCCGTGATGCGGGCGGTGCGGCGTGACCGCGCAGACCTACCCCTGGGCGGTGGGGCGGACGACGATGTCACCCACATCGACACCGTCCGGCTGCTCGATGGCGAAGGCGATGGCGCGGGCCACCGCGTCCGGCGAAAGACCGATCTCCATCATCCTGTCGATCTGGTCCTTCACGGCCGGATCCATGCGCTCCGCGAAGTCCGTACGGACGACGCCGGGCGAGACGACGGTCACCCGCAGACTGTCACCGGCCTCCTGACGCAGGCCCTCGGAGATGGTGCGCACGGCGTTCTTCGTGCCGGCGTACACCGCCTGGAGCGGCACGATACGCAGTCCGGCGGTGGAAACGGTGTTGACGAAGTGCCCGAAGCCCTGCTCCCGGAAGACGGGAAGAGCCGCGGCGATCCCGTACAGGACCCCTTTGAGGTTCACGTCGATCATCTCCTCCCAGTCCTCGACGCGCAGGTCATCCAGACGGGAGATCAGACCGACCCCGGCATTGCTGACGAGGACGTCGAGCTTGCCGTATCGATCGCATGCCAGCTTGACGAGGCCGGAAAGGTCCTCGTGTCGCGTCACGTCCGTGCGGACCCAGGCGGCTTCACCGCCGGCCTTTTCGATGCGGGCGACCAGGGCCTCCAAACGCTCCGGACGGCGCGCCCCGAGGACGAGCTTCGCACCGCGCTCGGCGAGCAGGAGCGCGGTCGCCTCACCGATTCCGCTGCTGGCGCCCGTGATCGCTACGACTTTACCGTCGATTCCCGACATGATGGACAGCCCTTCCCATAGACGAGTGAGAGCGGCCGTGCCCTACAGTGAAAGTGGAGGCACCGCCACTTCATCCACACTAAGTGGCGGCTCCTCCACTTAGCAAACGGAGACAGGGAGAGTCATTGATGGCCCGGGACGCAGGACGCCCGCTGAGGGCTGACGCACAGCGGAACAGGGAGAAGATCCTGGCCGCCGCGGTGCGCGTGTTCACCGAGGAGGGACTGGATGCGCACTTCGAGCGCATCGCCAGAGAAGCGGGCGTGGGAACCGGCACTCTCTACCGCAACTTCCCGACCAGGGAAGCTCTGATCGAGGCGGCCTACCGCAACGAAGTGGCCCGGCTGTGCGAGGCCGTCCCCGGCCTCCTGGCGGCGATGTCGCCCCTTGAGGCCCTGCGAGCCTGGACTCGTCGCTTCATCGACTACGCCACCGCCAAACTCGGCATGGCCGACGCCCTGCGAGCCGTCGTGAACTCGGGAACCAATCCCTACGCCGACAGCCACGAGATGATCCAGGCCGCCCTCTCCTCCCTCATGGACGCCAATACCACTGCCGGAACGATCCGGTCCGACATCAGCCCGACCGACATGTTCGCCGCCCTCGCCGGTATCGCCCTCACCTCGGCCAAGCCCGAGCAGCGGGAGCAGGCCGAACGCCTCCTCGATCTCACTCTGGACGGACTGCGATCTGCGCCGTCGCGGCTCACCGAGAACTGACGGCGGATGCACGGACATCACCGAAGCCGCTGTTCAGCGGTCTGCTCCCGTACCGCTCGACCGGAGCCCACGGAGCGCGTCCTGCCCCGCCCGACCGGAGTCGGCCTCGCCGACTCCTTCGAGTTCGGCCGCAACGTGGTGGTCAGCGGGCTGCGCGCGACGCGCACTCCCTGACGGCGAATCACCATGTTGTAGGCTCTTCCGACTTGTCCGATGCCCATGCCGAACTCGCCCCATCTGCCAGTACTTCGGCCGACCCAGGGGGCGAGTGGGGACTCATCGCCATCGGCGCCGGGGGACACTGTCGAGAATCAGAGAGGGACACCCATGCCCATCAGGAGTGCGCGTCTGCCCAGCAGGAGTGCGCGTTACGGCCTCTCGGCCGCTGTGCTCGTCGCCGCGGGGCTGGCGCTGACCGCGTGCGGATCCGACGACTCGACCTCCGCCTCCGGACCCTCCGCCAGTGCGTCCGCCGCCACGAACTCCGCACCGTCAAGCACCGCTTCGTCCAGCACCGCACCGGCCGACAACGGCGGCCAGGGCTCCACCGATGATGCGGCGCCTTCGGCCTCCGCGGACGCGTCCACGACGCAGGACGCGAAGCCGGGGAGGTCGAAGGGCAGCCGGAGCGCCCAGCGGGACTGCGGGCCCGACCAGCGGGGCCTGGAGGTGATCGTGCCGGGTTCGGACACCCCCACCAGCTGCGACACGGCCCGCGCGGTCGCCAACGCCTACGGAAAGGCCGACGGCGCCGGCGGCAAGTCCGCGGTCACGGTCACCGTTGCCGGCGCGGCATGGCTGTGCAAGGAGGAGCAGGGCGGCATCGACCCCTACCTGGCCTGCACCAACACCGCCAACAAGGCGCAGAAGGTCCAGATGAGCTCCTGAAGGTCGCGGCGCTGCGTGCGGACCGGCGGCCGGCAGGACGTTCCGGCGGGAATCGCCCCCTCACCGGAGCGCCAGTACGGGTGGACTCCGCACCACGCCGGAGTGTCGGGGTCCGGCACCTCCCGGATTCATAGCATGATCCGACTCTCATTCCGGGGTTCTGGTCATGAGGTGAACTGGATGGGCAGGGCAGACACGTGTCGTTGACCCGCCGGGCTGTACTCACCGCCCTGGCGTCCGCCGGACTGGCGGGCTGCGACGCCCGGCCGGGCCCGCCGCGAGCGTCCCTGTCCCGCCGTACCACCCCGTCGGACATCGAACCGCCCAGCCGCACACCGCACTCCGGCCGCCGGACCACCCCCATGGCAGCGGGCCCGGCCCTCACCCGCTCCGCCGCGGTCGCCCGGTACGGCTCGGACTCCCCGACGAGCTGGGGCTTCGACGCACCGGGCGTCCTGACCGCACTGCCCCGGCCCCAGCGGGCCATCGCGCTGACCTTCGACGCATGCGGGGGCCCCGGAGGCAGCGACTACGACCAGGACCTGATCGGCTTCCTCCGGTCGAGGAAAGTACCGGCGACACTCTTCATCAACTCACGCTGGATCGAGGCCCATCCGGCGGTCTTCCGCACCCTGGCCACCGACCCGCTCTTCGAGATCGCCAACCACGGAACCCGGCACCGCCCGCTCTCGGTCTCCGGCCGCTCGGCGTACGGCATCCCCGGCACACGCGACGCGGGCGAGGTCTACGACGAGGTCTCCGGCAACCACACCGAACTCACCCGGCTGCTCGGCCGCCCGCCCCGCTTCTTCCGCTCCGGGACGGCGTACTACGACGACATCGCGACCCGCATCGTGGGCGCCATCGGTGAACGCCCGGTGAGCTTCACGGTCAACGGCGACGGCGGCGCCACCTTCACCCCGGAACAGGTCCGCACCGCCGTCGCGGCGGCCCGCCCGGGATCGATCGTGATCGGCCACATGAACCATCCGACGGGCGGCACCGCCGAGGGAATCGCCGCAGCGGTCCCCCAACTCCTCGCGTCCGGGCACCGGTTCGTCCGGCTCTCGGACGGGTGACCGGGCGACCGGTCAGAGCTGCCCCGCGACCTCCGTCGCCCAGTACGTGAGGATCATGTTCGCGCCCGCCCGCTTGATACCGGTCAGGGTCTCCAGGATCGCCCTCTCCCGGTCGATCCAGCCCTTCTCCGCGGCCGCCTCGACCATGGAGTACTCACCGCTGATCTGGTACGCGGCCACCGGAACCGACACCGAATCGGCGACCTTCGCGAGGATGTCCAGATACGGTCCGGCCGGCTTGACCATCACCATGTCGGCGCCCTCGGCGAGGTCCAGTTCCAGCTCGCGCAGCGACTCGCGGGCGTTCGCCGGGTCCTGCTGGTACGTCTTG
The DNA here is from genome assembly GCF_042751845.1 of Streptomyces sp. NPDC059398. Classification (NCBI taxonomy): domain Bacteria; kingdom Bacillati; phylum Actinomycetota; class Actinomycetes; order Kitasatosporales; family Streptomycetaceae; genus Streptomyces; species Streptomyces sp. NPDC059398. Next base: position 33,361 of record NZ_JBHYWP010000071.1, read on the forward strand.
CGGTCGCCCCGCAGCGAGGAGCCGACGGCCTCGCGGAACGGGCCGTAGAAGGCGGACGAGTACTTCACCGTGTAGGCGAGGATCGACACGTCCTCCTTGTCGATCGTGTCCAGCGCGTCCCGGATCACGCCGACCTGGCCGTCCATCATGCCGCTGGGGGCCACCACATGGGCGCCCGCATCGGCCTGGACCTGCGCCATCTCCGCGTACCGCTCCAGCGTGGCGTCGTTGTCGACCCGGCCCGACTCGTCCAGGACCCCGCAGTGGCCGTGGTCGGTGGTCTCGTCGAGGCAGAGGTCCGACATGATCACCAGGTCGTCGCCGACCTCGGCGCGCACATCGCGCAGGGCCACCTGGAGAATGCCCTCCGGGTCGGTGCCCGCCGTGCCGATGGCGTCCTTCTTGGCGTCCTCCGGAACACCGAAGAGCATGATCCCGGCGACCCCCGCGGACACGGCGTCGACGGCCGCCTTCCGCAGAGTGTCACGGGTGTGCTGGACCACGCCCGGCATCGCCGTGATCGGCACCGGCTCGCTGATCCCCTCCCGCACGAAGGCGGGCAGGATCAGATCGGCCGGGTGCAGCTGCGTCTCGGCCACCATGCGGCGCATCGCCGGGGTGGTGCGCAGCCGCCGCGGACGGGCGCCCGGGAAAGATCCGTACACAGTCATCCTCAGTTACCTCTTCGAACTCTGCGAACTCTGCGAGCCGTTCGGGCTCTTCGGCCCCATCGGCCCTTCGAACTCCTCGGCCGACCGCTCAGTGCTCAGGTGGTACGACGCCTGCGGCCACCGGGACGGCGCTCGCTGGGACGGGTGACCGCCTCGCCCGCCTCCCTGGCGGTCTCGCGGCGCTGCGCACCGAACTCGGCGAGCGCCTCGGCGAGTCTGTGCACCGAGGGCTCCGGCGAGAGTACGTCCACCCGCAGCCCGTGCTCCTCGGCCGTCTTGGCCGTGGCGGGGCCGATACAGGCGATGACCGTCACATTGTGCGGCTTGCCCGCGATACCGACCAGGTTGCGGACCGTACTCGAAGAGGTGAAGAGGACCGCGTCGAAGCCGCCGCCCTTGATCGCCTCACGGGTATCGGCCGGCGGCGGCGACGCGCGCACCGTGCGGTAGGCGGTGACGTCGTCGACCTCCCAGCCCAGCTCGATCAGCCCGGCCACCAGGGTCTCGGTGGCGATGTCGGCGCGCGGCAGGAAGACCCGGTCGATCGGGTCGAAGACCGGGTCGTAGGGCGGCCAGTCCTCAAGGAGACCGGCGGCCGACTGCTCCCCGCTCGGTACGAGATCGGGCTTGACGCCGAACTCGACCAGCGAGGCCGCGGTCTGCTCGCCCACGGCGGCGACCTTGATCCCCGCGAAGGCACGGGCGTCGAGCCCGTACTCCTCGAACTTCTCCCGGACCGCCTTGACGGCGTTGACGCTGGTGAAGGCGATCCACTCGTAGCGCCCGGTGACCAGGCCCTTGACCGCGCGCTCCATCTGCTGCGGGGTGCGCGGCGGTTCGACGGCGATGGTGGGGACCTCGTGCGGCACGGCGCCGTAGGAACGGAGCTGGTCGGAGAGCGAGGCCGCCTGCTCCTTCGTACGCGGAACGAGCACCCGCCACCCGAAGAGCGGCTTCGACTCGAACCACGACAACTGGTCGCGCCGGGCGGCCGAGCTGCGCTCGCCGACCACGGCTATGACCGGCTGGTGGCCTTCCGGCGACGGCAGCACCTTGGCCTGCTTCAGCACCTGGGCGACCGTGCCGAGCGTCGCGGACCAGGTGCGCTGGCGGGTGGTCGTACCGGCGACGGTGACGGACATCGGGGTGTCCGGCTTGCGGCCCGCCGCTACCAGTTCACCGGCGGCGGCGCCGACCGAGTCGAGCGTCGTGGAGACCACCGCGGTCGCGTCGCTGGCGCCGATCTCGCTCCAGCAGCGGTCGGATGCCGTACGGGCGTCGACGAAGCGGACATCGGTCCCCTCCGCGTCCCGCAGCGGCACACCGGCGTACGCGGAGACGCCCACGGCGGTCGAGACGCCCGGAACGACCTCGAACGGGATGCCCGCCGAGGCGCAGGCGAGCATCTCCTCGCCGGAGTTGCCGTCGAGCCCGGGGTCCCCGGTGACGGCACGGACGACCCGCCTGCCGCCCCGCGCGGCCTCCATGACAAGATTGCCCGCATCTCGGATGGCCGGGATCCCGGCGGCTGTTGACGCTTCGTCAACAACCGTCAGCTGAGGCGTGCTTACGGTCGCCCGCGCATGGCTGCGTACGACATCGAGCACCTGTGGCTCGGCGATCAGTACGTCCGCACTCGCGAGCGCTTCGACGGCGCGCAGGGTGAGGAGTCCCGGGTCCCCGGGTCCGGCACCGAGGAAGGTGACGTGCCCGTGGGCGGGAAGGGCGGCTGGCAGGTTCGAGGTGGGGTTCATCGTGCTCGCTCCCCCATAAGACCGGCCGCACCCTTGGCCAGCATCTCGGACGCGAGTTCGCGCCCGAGCGCCTCGTTGCCTTCGTGCGACGTGGGTACGGGACCGGTGGTGGACAACTGCACCAGCTCGGAGCCGTCGGGCGAGCCGACGACACCGCGCAGGCGCATCTCGGTGACAACCTGCCCGTCGGCCAGGACGTCGGCCAGTGCGCCAACGGGCGCACTGCAACCGGCCTCCAGGGCGGCGAGCAGGGATCGCTCGGCGGTCACGGCGGCCCGGGTGAACGGGTCGTCGAGCTCCGCGAGCTGGGCGACGAGATCAGCGCGGGATGCCGCGCACTCGACCGCCAGGGCCCCCTGGCCGGGGGAAGGCAGAATGATGTCGACCGGCAGGTACTCGGTCACCTCGGCCGCCCTGCCCGCACGGTGCAGCCCGGCCGCGGCGAGAACCACCGCGTCCAGCTCCCCCTTGCGGACGAAGTCGATCCGGGTGTCGATGTTGCCGCGGATCGGCACGGTCTCGATGCGCATCCCGTGGTTGCGGGCGTACGCGTTGAGCTGCGCCGTCCTGCGCGCCGCGCCGGTACCGATCCGGGCGCCGTCCGGCAGCTGCTCGAAGGTCAGCCCGTCCCGCGCGATCAGCACGTCCCTGGGGTCCTCACGGACCGGGATCGCGGCCAGCACCAGGCCGTCCGGCTCGGCGGTCGGCAGATCCTTCAGCGAGTGCACGGCGAAGTCGACCTCGCCGCTCATCAGCGCATCACGCAGGGCGGTGACGAACACACCGGTCCCGCCGATCTGCGACAGATGCTCACGGGAGATGTCCCCGTACGTGGTGATCTCGACGAGTTCCACGGGGCGACCGGTGATCTGCCGCACCGCCTCGGCGATTTGTCCTGACTGCGCCATGGCGAGCTTGCTGCGCCTGGTCCCCAGCCTCAAGGCATCGGTCATGCCCGCCCTCGGTTCTTGACGTCTGTGTTGCTCAGGTCGGTCAGATCGGCCCTGCTGACGGCCGCGACCGTCAACGGGTCGAGGTCGAAGAGTTCCCGCAGCGCGTCCGCGTACCCGGCGCCGCCGGGCTCGCTCGCGAGCTGCTTGACCCGCACGGTGGGAGCGTGCAGGAGCTTGTCGACGACACGGCGCACGGTCTGCGAGATCTCCGCGCGCTCCTTGTCGTCCAGATCGGGGAGGCGTCCGTCGAGCCGGGCGATCTCACCGGCGACAACGCCCGCCGCCATGGTGCGCAGCGCCACGACGGTCGGAGTGATGTGGGCGGCCCGCTGGGCCGCGCCGAACGCGGCGACCTCGTCCGAGACGATGGTCCGTACGGCGTCGACATCGGCGGCCATCGGCGCGTCCGCCGACGCGTCGGCCAGCGACTCGATGTCGACCAGCCGCGCCCCGCTGATGCGGTGCACCGCGGCGTCGATGTCGCGGGGCATGGCCAGGTCGAGCAGGGCGAGCCGCGGCGGCACTCCGCTGTCGTCGTCGGCGGTGGCGGCGATGCGGCGTACGGGGCGGGGGGCATCGGCCGGTGCCGAGGCGGCCCAGGCACCGTGCTGCTCCAGCGCGTCCACCGCGCGGGCGGCGGCGGTGGCGGCCGTGGCGTCGGCGGGCACATCGGGGACCGGCTCGGGGACCAGGCCGAAGTCCGTGGCGTCGCCCGGCCCGGAACCCGTGCCGCCGACCGGCCGGGAGCCCGTCCCGGCGTCCGGCCCGGCGGTCGGCTCCGCGGGGGTGAACTCCTCACCCAGCGCACGGGCCACGGAATCCGCGGTCAGTACGAGACCGGTCGCCCCCGTACAGGAGACGACGAGGTCGGCGCGGGCCAGCTCCTGGTCGACGGCGTCCATCGGGACGGCCGCCGCACTCACCCCGGCGCCGCCGAGGATCTCCGCGAGCCGCTCCGCGCGCGCCTGCGTCCGGTTGGCGACGACGATCTCCCCGGCGCCCGCGCGGGCCAGCGTCGCGGCGGCCAGCGAGGACATCGAGCCCGCGCCGATCACCAGGGCGCGCTTGCCCCGGGCCCAGGCGGCCACATCGGGGCCGCCCGCGAGCTGTTCGAGGCCGAAGGTGACGACCGACTGCCCGGCCCGGTCGATCCCGGTCTCGCTGTGCGCACGCTTGCCGACCCGCAGGGCCTGCTGGAACAGATCGTTCAACAGCCGCCCTGCGGTGTGCAGTTCCTGGCCGAGCGCGAGGGCGTCCTTGATCTGGCCGAGGATCTGGCCCTCGCCCACGACCATCGAGTCCAGCCCGCACGCCACCGAGAAGAGGTGGTGGACGGCCCGGTCCTCGTAGTGCACATAGAGATAAGGAGTGAGCTCCTCCAGGCCGACACCGCAGTGCTGGGCGAGCAGCGTGGACAGCTCGGCGACGCCCGCGTGGAACTTGTCCACGTCGGCGTAGAGCTCGATGCGGTTGCAGGTGGCGAGCGCCGCGGCCTCCGCCGCTGGCTCGGCGGCCAGCGTGTCCTGCAACAGCTTGGCCTGCGCATCAGCGGAGAGCGCCGCCCGCTCCAGGACGCTGACGGGCGCGCTGCGGTGACTGACTCCGACGACCAGAAGACTCATGCCGGCATCACGGCGGGCATGTCCCCGTCGGGTCCCTTCCGGTCGGCGTGGGCGGTGCGGGCGCTGACGGTGTGCGCGGCGGCAGCGGCGGCGTGTGCGGCGCCGCGCACCGGGGGCGCGTCGGTGTCGGGGTCGGCGAGCATCCCCTCACCGGCCTTCCGCTGCTCGTGGAAGGCGAGGATCTGCAGCTCGATGGAGAGATCGACCTTGCGGACGTCGACGCCCTCCGGCACCGAGAGCACGGTGGGCGCGAAGTTCAGGATCGAGGTGACACCGGCGGCGACGAGCCGCTCGCAGACCGGCTGCGCGGCGCCCGCCGGTGTGGCGATGACACCGATGGAGACGCCGTTGTCCGAGATGATCTTCTCTAGGTCGTCGCTGTGCTGGACGGGGATCCCGGCCACCGGCTTCCCGGCCATGGCGGGGTCGGCGTCGATCAGCGCGGCGACCCGGAACCCGCGCGAGGCGAACCCGCCGTAGTTGGCGAGGGCGGCGCCGAGGTTACCGATACCGACGATCACGACCGGCCAGTCCTGGGTGAGACCCAGCTCACGCGAGATCTGGTATACGAGATATTCGACGTCGTAGCCGACACCCCGGGTCCCGTACGAGCCCAGATAGGAGAAGTCCTTGCGCAGCTTCGCGGAGTTGACCCCGGCGGCGGCCGCGAGCTCCTCGGACGAGACCGTGGGTACGGAGCGCTCCGAAAGGCCGGTGAGGGCCCGGAGGTACAACGGAAGTCGGGCGACGGTGGCCTCGGGGATTCCTCGGCTACGGGTCGCCGGTCGGTGAGTTCGGCCAGTTGCCACGGTGCTCCTGCCAGATGAGCGAGGCTGCAGGCGGCCACATGCAGCAGGACCGCCCCGTCGAATGCAGGCTATGTCTTTGTGAACGCGTGCACAAAGATAGTGTCCGTTTTGTCCGTGCAAAGTGACCGGGGTCACGCACTTCGGCGGCGCATTGACGGAACCGTGGGCCGATCCGATGCGTTGAGATCCCAAAGGGGGCAAAACCGCACACACTCCTCACGCCTACGCCCCCGAGACCGCTCAAATCGCCCACGATGGTAGCCGTATTTCGCACCCGGGGACTCCGCGCGGACCGGCCGGCCGCCCCGGCCCGCCCCTCCGCACGAACAGGTCCCGTACGTTCCCGTTCAGGAACGCAACGCGTGGCGGAGACGGTCGGGGTCGACCCGCCAGAAGGTGTGCTGCTCCCCGTCGACGAGGACAACCGGAATCTGCTCCCAGTACGCGTCATGGAGCGCGGCGTCCTGGGTGATGTCCTTCTCCTCCCACACCGCGCCGGTCTCCTCGCACACCGCGGAGACCACGGCGCGCGCATCGTCACAGAGATGGCACCCGGGCTTCCCGACCAGAGTGACGACCCGCTCGGCGGGATTTCCTTGACCGGCGCTGCGGCGGAACAGAGGACTCATGCCCCCATTCTCCGCCGTCCTCGTACTCCGCCGCCCACACCGCCCCGCCCCACCACCGGCAGACCCGGGACCGGAACCCGGGCGCATCCGCACCCCAGAGTTCACGCCACCGCATTCCGTCGGATGAGGAACGCCGCACCGAACTGGCTATGCTCGCACCATGGCCGCACTGGGATGGCTCACCCCCCGCAGGCGCTCGGCAACAGCACGCAGCGTGCTGGCAGGCGAGGCCGCAGCCGAAGCAGCCCGCAAGTCCTCGCAGGAGACGGCACAGGACGGGACCGGCACGTCCGCCGCATCCGCCGACTCCCCCGAAGAGGCCGCCCCGGAGCCCGAGTTCCCCGTCGCGGGCGACAGCCTGGCCGCCGCCTTCTTCGATCTCGACAACACCGTGATGCAGGGCGCCGCGATCTTCCACTTCGGCCGCGGCCTGTACAAGCGGAAGTTCTTCGAGCGCCGTGAGCTGGCCAGGTTCGCCTGGCAGCAGGCGTGGTTCCGGCTGGCCGGCGTCGAGGACCCCGAACATATGCAGGACGCCCGCGAGAGCGCCCTGTCCATCGTCAAGGGCCACCGCGTCTCCGAGCTGATGTCCATCGGCGAGGAGATCTACGACGAGTACATGGCCGACCGCATCTGGCCAGGCACCCGCGCCCTCGCCCAGGCCCACCTGGACGCGGGCCAGAAGGTCTGGCTGGTCACGGCCGCCCCCGTGGAGACCGCGACGATCATCGCCCGCCGCCTCGGCCTGACCGGGGCGCTCGGCACCGTGGCGGAGTCGATGGACGGCGTCTACACCGGCCGCCTCGTCGGCGAACCGCTGCACGGCCCCGCGAAGGCGGAGGCGGTACGCGCGCTCGCCGCCGCCGAGGGCCTCGACCTGACGCGCTGCGCCGCGTACAGCGACTCGCACAACGACATCCCGATGCTCTCGCTCGTCGGCCACCCGTACGCGATCAACCCCGACGCGAAGCTGGCCCGTTACGCCCGCGAGCGCGAGTGGCGGCTGCGGGACTACCGCACCGGCCGCAAGGCCGCCAGGGTCGGCATCCCGGCCGCGGCCGGGGTCGGCGCCCTGGCGGGCGGCACCGCGGCGGCCGTCGCCCTGCACCGCCGCCGCCACTGAGCCGTACGCGAATCTGAGCCGCACGCAGCTGGGCCGCACGCATATCCGGGCCGCACGCCACCCAGCCGTACCGCCGTACGCCACCGATCCGCACCGCCGCACGCCACCGAGCCGTACCGCTGGCCCGGTACCGGTGCTACCCGCGGGCGGGCAGCAGCCGCCCGGCCGCCTCGGCCACCAGTGCGTCAGCCGCCGCTGACCGCGGCGTCAACACGCCCGCACCCCCGCGCCACTCCGAAGAACGCGGGCGAATCGAACTTCTTACCCCGCTGCCCCCGCCGCCAGTCCGGTTGCGGCGACTCGCGCACAAGTGACCCCCCAACCAAACGGATCGTGGGGCTATCCGATCAATAAACGGTCACGAAGTGCTACTTGATCCGACGCGTAGACGTAACAGAAGCGACGTAATCGATGATTTGAGCAACTGGGTGTAGCACTGCCTGTACGAAGCGTTATTCTCCTCAGACGCATACCGGACCTCACTCGCCATCACGTCGAGTGAATCATCCAGCACTGCACGTGATGGAAGCTCTGCCTCTGGGAGTCCCGTGTACCCACACGTCGGGGTTGACGCCTCGGGCCTGGCTACGCTGCGCGCAACGGTCCTTGACCAGCTGCGCGGCTTTGTCCCCACCGCGTACGCCGCCCCCGCATTCGCCACTGCCGCGCCCGCCGGCAACTGTTACGCCCTCGCCGAGGCCGGTGCGGCCGTCGGCAGACGCAGCCGTGGCGGCACCGGCACGTCCACCGCCCGTCGGCCTGCGGCCGACAGCGACAGCGCACGCATGATGGACCTCGTCGAACGCGCTCAGGCCGGCGAGGCCGACGCCTTCGGGCGCCTCTACGACCAGTACAGCGACACGGTCTACCGCTACATCTACTACCGCGTCGGCGGGAAGGCGACGGCGGAGGATCTCACCAGTGAGACCTTCCTGCGCGCTCTGCGCCGGATCTCCACCTTCACCTGGCAGGGACGCGACTTCGGCGCCTGGCTGGTCACCATCGCCCGGAACCTGGTCGCCGACCACTTCAAGTCGAGCCGTTTCCGGCTCGAAGTGACCACAGGCGAAATGCTCGACGCCAACGAGGTCGAGCGCAGCCCGGAGGACTCCGTCCTGGAGTCCCTCTCCAACGCCGCCCTGCTCGAAGCCGTGCGGAAGCTCAACCCACAGCAGCAGGAGTGTGTGACCCTGCGCTTCCTGCAAGGACTCTCCGTCGCCGAGACGGCACGGGCCATGGGCAAGAACGAGGGCGCCATCAAGACGCTCCAGTACCGTGCCGTGCGGACGCTGGCACGGCTCCTCCCCGATGACGCACGCTGATCGAAGATGACCCGTACTGATCACAACTCACCGTCAGTCATGGCCTCATGACACTGCGGTCCGATCATCCTTCGTCCGTAACCCAAGTGCTGTGCGGCTCGTTGTGTGGGGTGCAGGCTCCCTGTGGTCAAGCCACGCCCGCAGGTTCTCACCCGATCGAGTGGAAACACTCAAGGTGGGCAACCCTCCGGACCCCGAGGGGAGTCGATCGTCATGACGAGAGGAGGTGCCGCCAGTGATCGGACAAGTTTCGGCACACCGGCGGGCGAACGCCTTCGCCCAGGCCCTGGAGGAGCAGACACTCCAGGGCTCGGCGGCCGACCAGCCCGAAGCTCCCACCGACCCAGGCGCACCAGGGCAGTTGCTGACCCTGGTGGCCGGGCTCGAAGAGCTACCCAAACCGCAGCTGGATCCTGAGGTCAAAGTGGTGCAACGAGCCCAGCTCGTGGCCGCCATGGAGACGATGCTCGCGGGGGGAGGTGTGTCAGAGGGCCCTCAGGTGCCCGAACAGCGGACCGGCCGAGGCGCCCACCGGGCGTCCCCGCTCCGGAAATTGCGCCCCCGCTCCCGCTGGTCGAAGGGCCTCGCTGCGGGCGGACTCACCGTCGGCGTCGCGGCCGGAGCCTTCAGCGGCGTCGCGGCTGCCAGCTCCGACGCCCTCCCCGGTGATTCGCTGTACGGGCTGAAGCGCGGCATGGAAGATCTCAAACTGGGGATGGCGAACGACGACGCCGCCCGTGGCGAGATCTTCCTCGACCAGGCTTCCACCCGTCTCCAGGAGGCACGCCGCCTCATGGAGCGCGACCGGGCGGGCCGGCTCGACCACGAGCAACTGGGCGAAGTGAGACGCGCGCTGAACGGCATGAACCACGACGCCGGAGAAGGCCACCGGCTGCTGCACGAGGCGTACGCGAGGAACGGGGCGCTCGGCCCGATCCAGACCCTCTCCTCGTTCTCCCGCTCGCACCGGGAGGCCTGGAGCAAACTCCGGGGCCGGCTGCCCGTCCAGCTCCACGACGTGGGAAACCAGGTGAACTCGGTCTTCGACGCCATAGACCAGGAGGTCGCCCCGCTCCAGTCGCAGCTGCCGCGCACCCCCGGCACCCCCGCCCACACCCCCGGGCACACGGACACCTCAAGGCCGGGCACCCCCGGGACCGACCGTCCCGGCCCCACATCGGCCGCCCCCGAGCACCACAGCAAGGACAGCGCCCGGCCGCATCCGTCCGGCTCCGAGACCGGCACCTCGGACCAGGGCCTCATCGGCGGCAGCACCGGCGGTCTCCTCGACCCGCCGAAGAGCGGCAGCGGCTCGTCCTCCTCGTCGGAAGGCACGGGCAAGTCCGGCGAAGGCAGCAAGCCCGCACCGGACGTCACCCTTCCCCCGCTGCTCCCCGGCCTGCTCCCGGGCCTCGGCATCAACAGCGAGGACGCGGAGTAGGCGAGGACGCGGAAGAGGCGGAGCACTCCGTATGTACGAAGGGGGGGGGGGGCGCCGGGGCGCGCGCGGGGAGGGGGGCCCGAGGCTCGCCGTCACTCCCCCGGGGTGCCGGGTCCCCGCGGGGGCGGGGGGGCGGCGCGGGCCGGGCACCCGGGAGCCGGACGCCCTCGATCCGCGCAATCTGGTGC